>JAGGSD010000266.1 GCA_021159265.1 Syntrophobacterales bacterium
TTAACAGGCATATATGAGGCCGATGGAAGAACATGGACAGACAAGTTTGTCCATGCCACCCATCCCTTATTTGAAAATTGGCAACAATGATTAAATCAAGACAAAACGGCTTCACGCTGATTGAGATACTCATCGCCATATTAATTCTGGGCACGGTTCTGACTACGGTATATGCCGCCTATACGGGTACCCTCAGAATTGTTAAAGATACGGGATATGAAGACGATATTTACAGTATGGCCCGTGTAACAATGAAAAGGATGACAGAAGATCTGGAATCTATCTGTAAGTACAAGGAATCTTTTAAAATTATTTCCGAAAAAAGGGCTATTAACGAAAAAGAATTCACGGAAATTTCGTTTCTCTCATCTGCTCACTTGAATTTTACCGATGGAAATTCCTCAGGTCTCGCTTTCATTAACTATTTTGTGGTGGAAGACAGCGAAAAAGAGGGTTATGTTCTCGTAAGGAAGGACGTGCTGTACAAAGGTGAAGAAGATGAGGAAATCGAGAGAAGCGGGGGGTTTATCCTGTGTAACAAACTGCAATCTTTAAAATATATATTTTTTGACAGCAAGGGAGAAGAACATGAAACCTGGGATTCGGATTCAGAAGCACAGAAAGGCAAAGCGCCTGCCCTTGTCTCTATTCATTTAGAATTTACAAACCCTGATGATGAAAACATGCCTTACAGATTTATGACAAAGGTGTTTCTACCCGTGGCGGGGGATTAAATGATTAGAAGATCAGGAAACATGGAAAGGAAACGGAATATTAGGCTTTTCAGGGACTTGGATGTTTACAGGTGGGCATTTGATACTGCAATAGATTTTTCAAATAACCAGGGGGTTTCCTTCTGAAGAGAAATTTTCTCTGGTTGACCAGATTCAAAGGTCATCAAGATCAGTATGTGCTAATTTAGCAAAGGATATATCTTCTTATGTTTTTACCTTCCGATTTTCTTGCATTACTCGAAGGACGGGAGAAGATGAGAAGATAGGAAATTGGAATAATGATAAAAGTCTTGATAAACGACAGGGGTGTAGCGTTGATAATTGTGCTCCTGATAGTCAGCATTATTATTGCAATTACACTCCAGCTCAATATCGCCTCAAGATCTGAAATATACGAAGCGGCAAATTTAAAAGACGGCATCAAACTCCTCTACATAGCAAAATCTGGATTTTACATGGGGGAAGCCCTTTTACTCGAAGATCATAATGATTATGATTCACTTAATGAGGACTGGGCAAGGCTGGCGCAAATTTCTGCCGGATCAGGTGTTCTTTTTGATGAAGGATATTTTAAACTGAATATCGAGGACGAATCTGGTAAGATTCAGATTAATAGCCTTGTGGAGGGTAACAACTATAATCATAATATCGAGGATCTGCTGATACGATTTTTAAATCTTCCGGAATTTGACCTTAGTGAACAGGAAGTAGATGATATTGTGGATGCAATCAAGGACTGGATAGACGGGGATGATGAAGTTACCGGATTCGGTGCGGAAGACGCTTATTACCAAGGGTTGGAGAAACCGTATCCGTGCAAGAACGGGCCGCTGGATTCTATAGAAGAATTATTAATGATAAAGGGAATTACCAGAGATATATACTACGGAACAGACGAGACTCCCGGTATCGCAAAATACATAACGATTTATGGTAACGGAAAAATAAATATCAACACAGCTCCCACACTGATATTGAAGGTTCTTGACAGTGAAATAACAGAAGAAATGGCCTCAAATATGGATGATTTCAGAAGAGACGAAGAGAATGACCTTTCTGACCCATCCTGGTATAAAAATGTGACGGGAATGGCCGGCATATCAATTGACCCTGGATTGATATCCACGGGGAGCGCCGTATTCAAAATTATATCCGCTGGTTACCTGGATAATATGAGTAAAAAGGTAACCGGCGTAATTGAAAGACAGACAGCAAACAAAACAGATACAATTCTGTCCTGGAAGGTAGACTGATGCCCGAAAAGATCCTTGGCCTTGACATCGGTGAAGAAACACTAAAAGCGGTCCTGGTTGCGACGGGGTTCAAGGGATATGAAATCCTGAATATGAAACTCATTAATGTTCGTGAATTTGGGGGTACTGAAAACGCCCTCAGGGCATTGCTTGAAGATGATATCTACAAGAATAATGTTTGTATCACGTCTCTTCCGGTCAAAAATTTTTCATTTCGTAATATTAGACTTCCCTTCAAAGACAGAAAAAAGATCAGCCAGACCATCTCCTATGAACTGGAACCACTTCTTCCGTATTCTGTCGATGATGTTCTGATCGATTATGTAATTTCCAGTCAATCGGATCGATCGGACGTACTTGCGGCAGCCATACCGGAATCTGATGTCGGAAATCTGTTTCAAATCCTTAATGAATGTCATATGGAAGCAACGGTCATTGATATCGATTCCGTACCGGTTGCGTTAAAACTCTTGAACAGCGGCATTGCCACAGGCTGCGGCCTGCTTTTAGATGTAGGCACAAGAGATACATCGTGTATTATTTTCAATAAGGGGAAGATCTCCCATCTGAGACATTATGCCTTCGGAGGCGAAGAAACTACCAATGCGATAGCAGAAAAGACTGAAATCAGATTTGACGAAGCCGAGAAGAGAGAGAAGGCATCCAAGACCAGTAAAAGCAGTGATGAAATGTTTGGAATCCATCAGAAATTCCTGGGCGAAATAAAAAACACGCTGCAATTTCTCGGATTGAAAGGCGAGCTCAAATCAGAAATTTCAAAAATTTTCCTTACCGGTAGCGGCGCTATTGATCCGTTATTGGGACAAGAAATAGAAAATTTCTTTTCTGTTCCTGTTGAAACAGTTGATATATCCGAAACGGACGATATCCGTTTTGAAGGGGGAACAGGTGAAGCCTGGAACCCCATGATAATGAATAATGCCCTTGCCCTGGCCACGCGAGAAACCAAAAAAGCCGGCGGCTTTAATTACGCTGTAGGAAAATTCGGGCCGAAAAAGAAATACGAAAAATTCAAAAAGGACTTTACATGGATAGGGGCAACTATCCTGGTCATTCTTCTTTTGTTCGGAATCAATTTTTATGCTGATTATCACTACAACCGGGCTTATGTAAAACAATTGAAATACGAAACCAGAAATATTTTCAAAAAAACCTTTCCTGAAGTAACAAGGATAGTTAACCCAATTCAACAAATGAGGGTTCGGATAGCGGAGGCGAAAAAAGCCTCCATAACATCAAATAGAATCGGGACTGGTTCAACGGTACTGGATATTTTGAAAGACATAGCGCGCCTTGTTCCCTCATCTGTGGATTTCGTTGTTAAGAATTTTACATTCGATGGTGACACTGTGGAAATCAAAGGAGAGACTGACAATTTTAATACAGTCGACAATATAAAAAGTTGTCTTGGCAGGTCGACCTATTTTAAAAACGTCAAGATAAGTTCGGCCAGCCTTATGAAAAAGGGAAACAGGGTTGGGTTTAATTTAAAGATGGAGCTAAAGTAGCGGTCAGCGGTTAGAGTCTTTATCCTTAACAATTGCGTTTTTCGCGCAGATGTTTGTGCCAGGTAATGAACAACGAGGATCAAGGTACAAGGATAAAGGATCAAGGAAAAACATTGAACCCTGAACCCTGAGCCTTTAACCTTGGTCCTTTAACCTCTCGCCGTTGCGGCTTTGCCGCATTAG
>JAGGSD010000250.1 GCA_021159265.1 Syntrophobacterales bacterium
TATTGATTCGGAAGGTAACGATCTGTACAAAACCGAACCTCCGAAATACGCAAAACAGGAATCAGATAGCTTGAGGGGTGTCCCATCAAAGTGAAACCTTTGCGATGATTTTATAATATTATTAATGGAGGGAGTAAATTATGAGTGAATTGAATATCGGACTGGATGACCTCGGGAAGGTTTTCCCTGCGAATTTCACAGAGGCACAGGTTGCTAAGGCACAGACCCTCTTCCTGAAAGAACTGGCCTATGATGCACACAAGTTTTACGCCGGTAAAATGATGACCGTCCCGAAATGCGGCTATTATGGTTACAACTGGTTTAATGTCTGGTACACACCTGGAGTATCCAAGGTTTCAACTACTATAAGAGATGACAATCTTACATCCTATGATCTTACAAACCGTGGAAACTTTGTGGCAGTGGTAAGCGATTCCACCAGGGTCCTGGGTGATGGAGACTGTACACCCCCCGGTGGTCTCGGAGTGATGGAAGGTAAAGCCTTTTTAATGAAATATTTGGGTGGTATTGATGCGGTCGCCCTCTGCGTCGACAGCAAAAACGAAAAAGGCGAGCATGATCCGGATAAAATCATCGATTTTGTCAAGATGGTTCAACCCAGTTTCGGGGCTGTCAATCTTGAGGATATTTCACAGCCGAATTGCTTTAAGGTTCTGGATGAACTACAGGATTGCGATATTCCTGTGTGGCACGATGACGCGCAGGGAACAGCCTGCGTGACACTGGCCGGTCTCATCAATGCCCTTAAACTCGTTGATAAACCTATCGGCGATATTAACATGGCCTTCTTCGGCGCCGGCGCCGCCAATACAACTATCTGTCGTCTAATCATGGCGGCGGGCGCGGACCCGGAAAATATAATTATGTGCGATTCAAAAGGCGGCCTGCACAAGGATCGTGAGGACCTTAAGGCCGATCCGAGATTCTATCGTAAATGGGAAATCTGTGAAGCCACCAACCCAAAGAAGGTCGACAATATAGTGGATGCAATGAAAGGCGCTGATGTGCTTATTGCTGTTTCAACGCCGGGACCAGGCATAATCAAACCTGAGTGGGTAAGCACAATGGCTGATAAGTCTATCGTCTTTGCATGTTCCAACCCAGTACCGGAAATCTATCCCTATGAAGCCAGGGATGCAGGTGCTTATGTTGTAGCTACCGGAAGAGGAGACTTTCCGAACCAAGTGAATAATTCCCTCGGATTCCCGGGAATACTGAAAGGTTCCCTCCTTGTCAGGGCGACTAAAGTTACGGACACAATGGCAATCGCCGGGGCTCATGCCATTGCTAAAACCGCAGAGGACAGGGGTATCGGTCCCGATAACATAACTCCCCTTATGACGGAGACACAGGTTTATCCGACAGTGGCAAGTGCTGTGGCCATGCAGGCAATGGAAGATGGTGTAGCCAGAATTAAACTGACTGCGAAAGAAGTATATAAAAAGACAGAGGATGGTATCAAAGAATCAAGAACAATAATTGATTCCATGATGAAAGAAGGGTTTATTAAAGCGCCGCCAGTGAGTCTTCTGGAAAATGCATTAAAGAGAGCCCTCGAACAGGTTGATTAACAGGATAGTCAGTCCCGGGAATCAAGGGATTGCGCGGAGGCGTAATTTACGCTGCACAAACACAATCCCGCAGACAGGCAACGCACAGGCAGGCAGTTGTTGTGAATAAAGACCTCTAATAAGGTGCGCAGGAAAGAATGGAAGATGCAAGTAGAAGCTGATTTTCTGATTATAGGCAGCGGAATTGCGGGGCTTAGTTTTGCAATAAAAGCGGCCGATCTGGGAACTGTTGCCATTGTTACTAAAAAAGAGAAAAAAGAATCTAACACAAATTATGCCCAGGGCGGAGTAGCCGCTGTTGTGGACGAAGCTGATAAATTTGAATATCATGTAGATGACACCCTTGCCAGCGGGGCGGGTCTCTGCAGAGAAGATGTTGTAAGACATGTAGTGACAGAGGCTCCTGAAAGAATTAAGGAACTGATAAAATGGGGAGTCGAGTTTACAAGGTCCGGAAGCGACAGTCCCACAACTTATGACCTCGGACGCGAGGGAGGGCATTCTAAGAGAAGGGTTTTGCATGCGGGAGATATTACCGGGCACGAGATAGAAAGGGCGCTTGTTAAAAAGGCTGTTTCTAAAAAGAATGTAACAATCTATGAAAACTTTTTTGCCATAGATCTCATTATGAAATCAAAAGTTTTGGGCAGAGCGGCAGGTGAAAAAGATCAGTGTCTTGGCGCGTATGTTTTTGATGAGCGGAACAATGAAGTATATACATTCAGATCAAAATTTGTGCTTCTTGCCACAGGGGGCGCAGGAAAGGTATATCTGATTACAACGAACCCGGATATTGCAACCGGAGACGGAATAGCGATGGCTTACAGGGCCGGTGCGGATATAGCGAATATGGAATTTATTCAATTTCATCCTACCTGTCTTTATCACCCGGAGGCTAAGGCATTTCTTATCAGTGAAGCTGTGAGGGGAGAAGGTGCAGTCCTGAAACTGAAAAATGGTTCCACCTTTATGGAAAAGTATCATCCGATGGAAAACCTTGCCCCGAGAGATGTTGTCGCAAGGGCTATTGATACGGAACTGAAAAAATCAGGTGATGAGTATGTTCTTCTGGACATCAGTCATAAAAGCAAGGCTTTTCTTACTAAACGATTTCCAAATATATATAACAAATGCCTTGAATACGGCACAGATATGTCAAAAGAGCCTATCCCGGTTGTCCCGGCTACCCATTATATATGTGGCGGGGTAGTAACAAATATGTCCGGTGAAACCAATATTGACAGGCTCTTTGCCTGCGGTGAAGTTGCCTGTACAGGTCTTCATGGCGCCAATCGTCTGGCAAGCAATTCCCTTTTAGAGGGTGTGGTATTTGCCCACAGGTCATTCGTGAGAATGGCAGAACTGTTTAACGAAGGAGAAGGCGAACCTGTTGTTTTTATACCTTCCTGGGACACGGGAGGGGCAATAGAGAGCGACGAATCGATAGTCGTGTCTCACAACTGGGACGAGATAAGGCGATGTATGTGGAACTACGTGGGAATAGTGAGGTCGGATAAAAGACTGGAACGGGCAAAGAGGCGAATAGATCTCATCAACAAAGAGATTGATGAATATTACCGTGATTTCATTATAAGCAGGGACTTGCTGGAACTCCGGAATATCGCCACAGTGGCAGACCTTGTCATACGCTGTGCTATATTAAGAAAAGAAAGCCGTGGGTTGCATTACAATATCGATTATCCCGAAAAAGATGATAAAAACTGGTTGAAAGATACAGTAATAAACAAAAGTATGTAAATTATATAATTCATGTGGAACCCCATCTAACACTCAAGCTTTTTCTTATAAAAAGACATAAGAAATTCTTCTTCCTTCGGTGAAAGATTAAACTCGCTGGATGCCGCCTGAATGAGTTGAAAAAGTCCTTTATTTTCAACATGTTCCAGTCTGCTCGAGATCCACTTTATCACGCGCTTCATTTTTTCACCTTTTGGCGGGGGCACTGCCATCTGTTTTCTCCTTTCTGAAAAGTTGAGACTAAACTATACAGTATTCTGATTAATATTATAGAGACCTTTGCATAACGTTCCCTTTTGCCCAATTTCTGCGTCAGGCTCAAATTTT
>JAGGSD010000381.1 GCA_021159265.1 Syntrophobacterales bacterium
TGAGGCCAAATTTCCAATTTCTATTTTCTAATTTCGACGTTCAGTGAACGCTTACTAAATTCTTTTGCCAATTTTGTCTGTCTGCGTGCGGACACGCACAGGCAGGCACGAACTTTACAATTAAGGGACTAATGCTTAATCCCTTCCTTTCACTAATACCGATAATGGTAAGTATTGATAATGGTTATGAGCAAAAAATACTTGACATCATTAAAGAGTTATGATTACAAGTTCGCAACTTTTCATATAAAGAGATTCTTTGAGAGGCACTCCGGCTAGCAATTGAGTGTAAAAAAATACTTGATATTATTGAGAGAACAGTTAGTTGTTTTTTGACGACAATCATATTCAAATTTTGATAACCGGGTGATTAAGCCTTTTGTGTACCCGGTTTCTTTTGTATTATTGGGGTGATTAACAATGCTTGAAATAAATTCTACCCTTTGGATTCAAATCGCAAATTTCCTTATCATGATTTTCCTGCTGAACTTTCTTCTATTCAAACCTATTTTAAATGTCATGGAAAGGAGAAAAAACCATCTTCAAGATTTGGACGAGGAAGTGAAGTCGCTTGATTCTGAAGTTAAAAAGAAAATGGCAGACTACGAGGAAAAACTTCGCGAAGCCAGACTGGAAGCTATGAATCAAAAAAACGAAATTCAGTTAAAGGCATCTGAAGAGGGTAAAGGTGTTATAGACGAAACAAGGAGGGAAATTTCGCAGATTGTCGAAGAATCCAATAAAAAGATGGATAAGGAAATTGCGATAGCAATGGAAGCCTTGAAGAGCCAATCGGAAAAAATATCTGTTGAAATTTCTGAGAAGATATTGGGAAGGAGTATTTAATGAGAAAAATTTTAAAGAGAATCTTTTCAAGGCGATTTTTATTGACCTTTTTTTTGCCGGCGGTTTTGTTTATAATTTTGAGCGCAGCGTTTGTTTATGCTTCAGGTGGCAGTGAAGAAGAGGGACATCACGCAGGTCAGTTTGCTGCCTTTGCATGGAAAACACTGGACTTTATTATTTTATTTGCCTTTCTCTATTGGGCTGTTGCAAAAGGCGTAAAGAGATTTTTTGCCGGGCGCCGTGAATCTATCAAGGAATCCTTAGAAACAGCCATTGCTTCGAAAGAAGATGCAAAAAAGAAATTTGACGAATATTCTGCCAAACTGGTTAAAGCAACGAGTGAGATTGAAGAAATTACCCGCATGATCACAGCGCAGGGCGAAGCCGAAAAGAAAAAAATTATAGAAGATGCAAAACGGACAGCGGAAAAAATGAAGGCGGACGCCAGGGCCCGCATTGATCAGGAATTTAAGAGGGTCAGGAATCAATTGAGAAGAGAGGCCGCTGAGCTTTCTGTAGAAATGGCCGAAACAATCTTAAAGAAAAAAGTAAAGAAAAATGATCATGAACTCATGGTGAAAGATTTCTTAGATAGGATGGTGATTTTAAATTGATAGGAAGTGAAATTGCAAAACGTTATTCCAGGGCTTTTTTAGCAATAGCTGGGGAAGACGCCAAGTATGAGGAATATTATAATGAGCTGAAAAGTTTTTCGCTTCTCTTTGATCAGAATGAAAACCTGAAGGACTTTATGGATAATCCTGTTTTTGCCCAGTCAGAAAAAATAGCTGTTTTGGATAAGATTCTGATGAAGGTTGCCGTGTCACCTGTTACAGCTAATTTTTTGAAGCTGTTGATACAGAAAAAAAGAATCGGTGTTCTTCCCGAAATCGAAGATTGTTATCAGCAATATATGGACACAGCGTTGAACAAGGTGAGGGTGAAAGTGCGCTCGGCTTACAAATTATCAGACGATCTGTCAGAGCAGATTCAGGCGCGGATGGAAGAACTTACAGGTAAAAAAGTCGAAATGGAAACTGAGAAGGATTCATTATTGCTGGGTGGTATCGTTGTAAAGGTTGGTGATACCCTTTATGACGGGAGCATAAGAGCTCAGTTAAATAATATAAGGGAACTCTTAAGGGAGGAGATATAGAGGATGGAAGCAATCAGGGCAGATGAAATAACTCAGATAATTTCCCGGCAGATAAAGGATTATGAGAAAAAGCTTGATGTGAGCGAAACCGGGACAGTCTTGTCCGTAGGAGATGGTATCGCCAGGGTTTATGGTGTAGAGAATGTTATGGCTATGGAGTTGGTGGAATTTCCGGGTGGTATTTTAGGAATGGTTCTGAATCTTGAGGCGGATAACGTCGGTGTTGCAATTCTCGGCGAGGACACCCACATTAGAGAGGGTGATATAGTCAAGAGAACGGGAAGAATTGCCGAGGTTCCCGTGGGCGAGGAAGTCCTTGGGCGTGTCATTGACCCAACGGGCGCACCCATAGATGGGAAAGGGCCAATCGAGGCAAAGCAAACCAGGAGGATTGAGGTGGTTGCACCCGGTGTTATTGAGCGTCAACCAGTGAATGAGCCCTTATATACAGGTCTGAAGTCTATAGATGCCATGACACCCATAGGAAGGGGCCAAAGGGAGCTCATTATCGGCGACAGACAGATCGGGAAAACGGCCATCTGTATTGATGCAATCATCAGGCAGAAAGACACAGGCGTTAAGTGTATTTATGTTGCCATAGGGCAGAAGAAATCGACTGTTGCGCAGGTTGTCGAAGCCTTGAGGAAATATGATGCCATGGATTATACCTGTGTCGTTTCAGCCTGTGCCAGTGATCCGGCTACATTGCAGTATATTGCCGCGTATGCAGGATGCAGCATAGGCGAATATTTCAGAGACAACGGTCAGGATGCCCTTATTTTGTATGATGATCTTTCTAAACAGGCCGTTGCATATCGTCAAATATCGCTTCTTTTGAGGAGACCTCCCGGACGTGAGGCATATCCGGGTGACATTTTTTATAACCACTCAAGATTATTGGAACGTGCGGCGAGGGTTAGCGAACAATTGGGCGGCGGTTCATTAACAGCCCTTCCCATCATTGAAACTCAGGCAGGAGATGTATCCGCGTATATTCCGACAAATGTTATTTCCATTACGGATGGTCAGGTCTATCTTGAGCCTGATTTGTTTTATTCCGGCGTCCGGCCGGCCATCAACGTTGGCTTGTCTGTTTCAAGGGTGGGGGGCGCAGCTCAGGTAAAAGCGATGAAACAGGTTGCGGGAACATTGAAGCTTGACCTTGCTCAATACAGGGAATTGGCCGCTTTTGCCCAGTTTGGAAGTGACCTGGATAAAGCAACGCAGGCACAGCTTGACAGGGGTGTCAGGTTGGTCGAATTGCTGAAACAACCCCAATATCAGCCAATGTCTCTGGGACAGCAGGTAACGGTGTTGTTTGCTGGCGTCAAGGGATTCACAGATAAATATCCTGTAGAACGCCTGAAGAAATATGAAAGTGAGCTTCTGAGTTTTGTGGAAGGTAAATATCCTGAAGCGCTGAAGGAGATCGATGATAAAAAAGAGATAAGCGACGAGCTGGAAGAAAAGATGGTAAATATTCTGACAGAGTTTGATTCGATTTTTACTGGTGAATAAATGACTCTGTTGATTTATGAGGATTTTCGTTCAAGATCAAGCCTGCCTGTGCGTTGCCTGTCTGCGTGCGGACACGCACAGGCAGGCACGCAGACAGGGCATGCGAAAAAAATAACCGCAGGCATATAGTTGATATTCCG
>JAGGSD010000092.1 GCA_021159265.1 Syntrophobacterales bacterium
CATTTTTGACGAGGACTTCAGGTCTTTAATGCTGCCTTTGTCCTTAACCCTGAACCATGAACCTGTGAACGGTTACACCTATTGTAACAACTTCTCCATTTCTTTTTCCGCTTCCTGCCGTCCGGGAAAATCTTTGTCACCTTTCAGGGCTGATTGCAGATAGCTTTTTGCCTTATTTTTCTCATCCAGACCGAGGTAAATCATTCCCATGTGATAATTGATGGCCGGAATGTTCCGGGCTTTTTCATCAATGCTCAAAAGGAGTTTCCTTGCTTTTTCATATTCGCCCTTGCGGTAATAGACCCATGCCCCCGTATCCACTAACGAGGGAACATTCTTGAATTTTTGCAGCAACGGCGCAATAAGTTTTTCTGCCTTTGCAAGGTTTTCTTTTGTCGGCTCATATTCGCAATAGTAAAAGGCCAGATTATTGGCTGCCATTGGGACTTCCGGATTCCTGGCTAATAATTCTTCGTATATATCCCTGGCCTTTTTATGTTTGCCTTTTTGTTCAAATGTCATGGCGATAAGAAGAGCAATACGGGGATTGTCTGGATCAATGGCCCTCATCTTCTCATAATTTGCCAGCGCCTTGTCAAGAGAACCCTGAGATTGTTCAAGCCGGCCGAGATTAAACAATGCCTGCTGGTTGTTCGGATTGATTTCAAATGCTTTTTCGTAGTTCTTGCGGGCATTGGAATAATCCTTCGTGATGGTATAAAGTTTTCCTAATAAAATATAATATCCGGAATTTCCTGGGGTCTTTTTAATCTGCTGCCGTACCTTGTTTATGGCTTCGTTAAGTTTCTTTTTTTTCAAGAGGGGGTCCAGGCTTTGAATAAGAGCGGGGGTATAATCGACGTTGGCTTCAAGGGCTTTCTTGAAGAGAGATTCAGCTTCAGTGTCTTTTTTTTCTAAACGTTTTACGATACCTTTTTTATAGTAAGGAACAGGGGATTTGGGAGCGAGCTTTAGCAGGCGGGAAAAATATCTGTCCGCCTCATTCAGATCCTTTTTCTCAAGGGCCATATTGCCCAGGGCAAGCAGGGCTTCTCTTACATTGGGATTTTTCTCCAGTACCTGTTTGTAAATGTCTTTGGCAATTGCCGGTTCTTTGTTCAGAAGGTGAACTCTCGCAAGGCCGAGGGTTACGGGAATATTTTCGGGTTGTTCGCCGAGGACTGTGCGATATTCTGAGATGGCTCCCACATAATCTTTTTTGTTTGCAAGAATATCCCCTTTCAAGGTGAGGCCGGCTACGTCTTTTGGATTTTCCTTTAAAACTTCTTCTACAAGTTTCATTGCAGCGTCAGATTTTCTGTCCCGGTAGTAAATTCCCGCAAGAAAGATCTTCGCTTTCAGAAAATCCGGTCCCCTTTTGATCTTTGCGATAAACCGGTTGAGGAGTTCCATGGCCTTTTTTTTATTCTTTTTCCCGAGTTCATACCGGGCAAGTATTTCATACGGCGCATATTTATCGGGCATATCACGAATGGCCGTCTGCAGTGTTTTGACCATGGCGTCATCCTGTTTATTTTCCGCGTAGAAACGGGAGAGATAGATCCGAAGTTCTATCTTGTCAGGGTGAGTGTTAACAAGATCTTTGAGTATTTTTTCGGCTTCTTTCTTTTTGTTTGTCCGGTTGTAAAATTGTGACAGGAGGAGCTTTGGTCCGTCGTTTTCGGGTTCCTGACCGGCCAGGGTTTTGTATTGTTTTTCTGCATCGTACAAGCGGTTGTCCTTTTCGAGAATACGAGCCAGGAGCAGCCGGCCTCTCACATTCTTTTGATCCTGTGCGAGGAGGTTTCTCAGTACTTTTTCCGCCCCCTGCGTATTCTTTTGCCTGAGTTTGATATTAGCCAAGATAAGATAAGCGACGTTTTTTTTGGGGTTTTTCTCGACGAGCGATTTCAGAATTTGCTCTGCTTCTAAAACCTTACCGTTGGCAAGGAGACAATTTGCCTTTAACAGGAGCGCTTCTTCATGGCCTGGATTTTTAGCCAGCACCAGTTTCGCTTTTTCCCATGCTTTATCCTTTTTACGGCCGAGAAGAAGTATCTTTCCCAAAGCTGCCTGGGCGTCCAGAAGTTCGGGATTCAGCTCAACGGCTTTGGAGAGCGCACCGTAGGCCGGTTTAAATTTCATCTGTTTCAGAAGAGACTGGCCAAGCATGGAGTAAGCTTTGGCAAAATTGGGATCAATCTTGATGGCATTACTGAAGTTGGCGGTTGCCTTTGTGTATTCTCCCTTTGCGTAAAGCTCTGCTCCCTTATCAAAAAATTTCATTTTTTTTGACTCAGTGCTTCCACAGGCCACAATCAACAGGACTAAAACAAACAGGAAAAATTTCATGAATTGCTTAAATTTCATTATATGATCTCCTTTTTTATCTCAATGGAGTGATATAAAACAGAAAACACCTATCATATTGTTTCTAAAAAAGAAAGGACAAAGGAACAAGGATCAAGGATGGAAAAACAATTTTGAATTTTGAATGTTTAATTTTGAATTAAATACCAAACCACCCCACCTTTTACCTTTTACCTTGAACCTCGAACCTTTTACCTTGCTCCTTTGTCCTTGCTCCTTTTACCTTGTTCCTTTGTCCTTGAATTGGAGGACGTCTTTGTATACGTTCTTTTTTGATATTCCCATTTCTTCGGAGATAATGTTCACAATGTCTCTTGTTGAGAGTTTGGAATCGTTTTGTAATTCTTTGAATCTTGTTGTTAGCTTTTCGTGTGAGTAGCTCTTGGGACTTTTTTCCGCTCCCGAGATAATAAGGGTAATTTCACCCTTAATCTGTCTTTCCTTGAGAGAATCAATAAGTTCGCTCACAGTGCCGCGTAATATTTCCTCGTAGACCTTGGTTAATTCTCTTCCGATTACAGCGTGTCTGTTCCCAAAAATTTCTTCTATTTCTTTAAGCGTGGAAATAACTCTCCCCGGAGATTCGTAAAAAACAATGGTTTTCGTTTCATCCTTAAGGGATTTCATTAATTGCCTTCTTTTCCCTTTTCGTGAAGGAAGAAACCCTGAAAAAATAAAGCTATCCATGGGAAGCCCTGCGGAGCTCAATGCGGCAACAACTGCTGACGGACCGGGCACAGGCACAACCCTGATAAAATTCCGGATAGCCTGATTAACAATGATATATCCGGGATCTGATATGCCGGGGGTTCCTGCATCGGAGACATAGGCCACATCCATTCCATCATTCAGTCTGGATATGATGTAGCTGCTCTTTTTCAGTTCGTTCTGGTCATAGAGACTGGTCAGGGGGGTATTAATGTCGTATGCATTGAGAAGTTTTTTCGTATGTCGCGTATCCTCGGCGGCTATGAGTTGGACTTCCTTCAAAATTCTGAGGGCACGAAGGGTAATATCCTCCATATTCCCTATGGGGGTGGAGACAATATATAATGTTCCTTTTTCCTGCATCGTCAAACTTGATAGACTCGTAAAAAGTCCCGCTATGCCGTTTTACGGCATTATAATGGAAAGTAACTTTTACAAAGCATGTTTAAGGCCGATGGGGGCATCGGCCCCTACATATTGTAGGGCCTGTTCCCCGAACAGGCCGTGTATCTGGATAGTGTCCAGTGAAATCAACAAGTTATATTAAATTCGCCCAAACGAGTTACTTGAAAG
>JAGGSD010000187.1 GCA_021159265.1 Syntrophobacterales bacterium
TGCCCCCATCGGCCTTAAACATGCTTTGTAAAAGTTACTTTCCATTATAATGCCGCTAAACGGCATAATGGAGCTTTTTACGAGTCCATCATTTTTAATTGCTGTCACCCACGAGAAGTATCCTCAGGTCCATTACATTTGTCATGGTTGGTCCTGTCTTTAACAGATCACCGGTAGCTTCAAAGAAGTGGTATGAATCGTTGTTTTTCAGGTATTCTGCGGCTGAATAACCCTTTTCCAGGGCTCTACTGAGTGTAGTTCCGTCTGCTACAGCTCCCGCTGCATCTGTAGGCCCGTCGGTTCCATCCGTCCCGCCGCTTAAGATAATTACATCATCAAGACCGCTTATTTCAATAGCGGCGGCGAGTACAAACTCTGTATTTCGTCCACCCAGTCCGTTACCATGAATTGTTACCGTTGTTTCACCTCCTGATATAATGCATGCGGGTCTGGTCACAGGATTGCCCGATTTTAAAATTTCCCTGATTATAGCGGTATGGACCTTTGCAACTTCTCTTGTTTCTCCCTCTATTAGCGTTGACAGAATCAGTGTATTGTAGCCAAGCTGAATTGCTTTTTTTCCGGCTGCATCAATCGAAAGGCTGGCGCTCCCAACAATAACAGCTTGTGCTTTATCGAAAATCGGATCTCCAGGTTTTGATGTTTCAGGTTCAAGACCCGCGTTTCCTCTTTCAATGTATGCGGCCACCTCCGGAGGAACCCGCTCAGTAATGTTATATTTTTCTAATATTGCAGCGCAATCGGCAAAGGTGCTTTTATCCGGCACCGTGGGTCCCGAGGCAATGACATCAAGATCATCACCAATTACATCAGAAAGAATCAGGGTTATAAGTGTTCCCGGATAAGCCGCTTTCGCGAGTTTACCCCCTTTGATTGCCGAAATATGTTTTCTGATTGCATTGATTTCATGGATGGCCGCCCCACATGCCAGAAGCTCCTCAGTTGTTTTCTGCTTATCTTCCAGTGTAAGGCCCGGAACGGGCAAAGGCATAAGCGCCGAACCACCACCTGAAATCAGACAAAAGATAAGATCGTTTTCTTTCGTTTCATGAAGGAGTTTCAGAATATGTTCGGTTCCGGCAAGACCGGCTTCATCAGGAACAGGATGTCCGGCCTCTGTTAAAGAAATGACCTTCAGGGAAAGTCCATGGCCGTATTTTGTTGTGATGGCGCCCTCACTTAAATATGAACCCAGAATGTCTTCAATGGCCACAGCCATCGGAGATGCAGCTTTTCCGGCGCCGACAACCACAATCCTGTTAAATTGATTCAGTTTATATTTTCTTCCTCCAACGATTAATTCTCCGTCTTTACCATGTTTTACAGCGCGTTTTATTGCCTGACCGGGATCGGCAGCCTTGAGACCTGCATCAAAAATTTCCCTGACATTGCGGTGAAGACTAATTGCCATTTCCTCCTCCCATCCTTCCGATTTCATGGAAATTACATCTCCATTTCTCTTGTCACATCTCTCTTTATCATATCCACTGTATCCATAAGCACGGGAAATACATTTTCTCTAAAATCGCCTGCTACAGCGACAAGCATAATATCATCACCGGCATGGAGAGTGCCCTCTTTTACCTCGCAGAGCACTTCTATGATGCCGGGACGTTTTTTCATACGGGAAACGATTTTATCCAACTTGTTCATGTCACACGTAACAGTAAGTTCATTCACAGGCTTGCCATCTCTCGACGAATTTCTCACCACACCATTATGAAACAGAATCATTCCGGCTTTGTGGAAATCAGGACGGGTTTTAATTTTGTTCATCATATCCACTAAACTCACATACTACCTCCTGCCTTTCGTTATATTAATGTATTCGTTCGTGGCTTTTCTCCAGTTTTGTTGGAGATTATGCACTTATTTTTCCTTAATCAGCACAAATAAATAACCTTTACACTATATCAAACCCTAATTCGATAAGTAGTAGGGGCCGATGCCCTCATCGGCCAGATATTCGAGCCTGTTCGGGGAACAGGCCCTACATTTAACAACTTGCCCGAAGGGCGCTCTGCGGTGAACAGTTACGGTTATTTATTTTCGATCCCTTAATTAATTTCAACTACTCGGGAGATGATCCATATTTGTTCTCTTGACTGGGGCAACTAATTATGAGAGGAATAAATCATGCGAAGACAAAGAAAACAAGGGAATTTTCAAAGAATCGGAGATATTCTCCCGAAAGTCTTAAAAAAAAAGAGGCTTCATGTTCATCTTGAAGACCGTCATATTTCGGAGGTCTGGAAAAAGGCGGTCGGTTCTATTATTTCCGCAAAAACAAGGGCATACAAGTTAAAAGACGACACGCTCTTTGTAAAGGTTTCCACTTCCACCTGGATGCAGCAACTTCAATTCATGAAAGATGAAATTAAAGAAAAAGTCAATGCAGTTTTAGAAAAAAAACCCGTAAAGAACATATATTTCTCAATTGGAATTATCGGTTCCGCTTCTCCCAAAGATAAACGTGGCATGACAACTGACATTGGACAATATCCCTTAAAAGAACGGGATAAAAAGCTTATTGAAAAGAGCCTTGCATCTATACCTGATGAAGAATTAAAAAATATAATAAAAGGTGTTATGATAAAGGAAATCACTAATCGCAGATTTCAGGAGGATGAGAGATCTCCTTTAAAATGATTTCCATTTCGTCCGTGTATTTTCCATTATTCCCATAGATAAAAAGCGGCGGCATTACGTTTAATTCTTCGCCTCCATTTTTCATTCCCTCAACGAGAATAAATTCGGCGCTGGACAAACTGTTTGAATGTACCATCCGGATTCTTTTCGGTTCAATAGCGCTGTTTCTCATTTGGAAAAAAAGTTCTGCTCCCCTTGTTGCCGGATAGACAATGAATGTGCTCCCAAGACTTTTCAACAGGTACTTTGCCGAGGTTAAAAATTCAGCAAGTGAACCCGTTATTTCATGCCTTGCTATCGCTTTTTCCTCATGAGGATTGATTCTTCCTGAATTTAATTTTCTGTATGGCGGATTGAAAACAGCCACATCAAAAGACTGTGGATCAAAAAAATCCTTTATTTGTTTTACATTACCCTGACAAACTTCAATTTTGGATTGAAGACCATTCAATTTTACACTCCTGCGCGCCATATCAACCAGTTGGGCCTGAATTTCCACACCGACCACTTTTACGGATTCGAATCGATATGCGAGTATAAGAGAAATGACGCTGCTTCCCGTCCCAAGATCAATCACATGGTCATCCCGTTTTAAATATACGAAATGAGCCAGGAGAAGGGAGTCTATTGAAAATCGGTAACCTTTTTCTTTCTGAAAAATTCTTAGACGTCCGCCGAGAAGATCATCAACTGTCTCCCCTTCCCTCTTCAATCGTAGAAGTGAATTTATATTGTTTTTCATAACACCTTTGAAATATTAAGCTGCCTGCATATTACTGTTAAGACTGTCACTTGATCCGGGAATAATTTTACCACTTGAGACTTTGCATATTATGTAAAAGATTTTCACTTGTGTCTTTATCCAATTTTCTTGCTGACAGCAATGCCAAAGTGACGTTTTTTACGAGACCATCAAGATTGTTGTATTCGTAAAAAGTCGGATTTCCCCTCCCCTGGTGGGAGGGGATAAAGGGGAGGG
>JAGGSD010000173.1 GCA_021159265.1 Syntrophobacterales bacterium
GGCCTCATGCTTTTCTCCCGAATTTCTAATTTCCAATTTCAAGCCGTGAACGGCTACAGGCTTTCAGCTTCGAGCTTTTCCGGCTTGTTCGGGTTAGTGGTGATTAATAACAAATATCGCACGATATTAGCTGAAGGATATCCTTCGGATGACCATGTGATGCGGGATCTTATGATTTCGCTTGAGTTTAAAGGAAGGGTGCAATCTGTTATCCAGGCGCCTGTAGTGCCGCAAGTATGTACTGATTCACATACGATGCATGTTGGCGTAATAGCTATGCTTGTAGATATCCTTGGTGGGTATCTTTCAGCCAGGGCAGCGTATCCGGATTGGGTTGCAACAGCCGATCTTACCATGCACACAGTCCATCGAGTGACTTCCGGAATTCTAACCGCAGTCGGTTCTGTAACACGCGCGGGACGGACCGCCTTTGTTGTTGAGGTCAATATCCGTGAGGAAAGAAATTTGTCGACCCAACATGCAATGCCGGTGGGTTCTGCTATTATGACCTTTTCAAAGCTTCCTCGGCGGGAAGATACACTCGAATTAGAAATTGACGAAAATGCAAATGATGTATTTCGGTTTGCTCTTAGCGATTCCGGGCTTACTGAGCATTTCCTTGACAAGATCGGCCTTAAGGTTTTAGATGCTTCAACAGGTATATTGGAGCTCCGGCTGACGAACTATATACGTAACAGCTTTCGGTCACTCCAGGGTGGCATGATTGCCATCTTGGCTGATATTGCCGGACAGAAGGTTGCCCGGGCTGCAACAGGAAAACTACTAACGACGAGCGATCTGACCATTCACTATCTTGCCCCCGGCAAAACAGGTCCTTTCAGGACAACTACCAGGCTACTTCGTTTAACAGATGATACCGCTTTAACACGTATAGATATAACTGATATGGGTGTAGATAATCGATTGATATCTGTAGTACTGAATACGGCAACTCTCGACAAGCAAGTCCGAAAACCTTAATTTGAGGCATTCTGATTGATGAACGATCTTACAATCGGCATTATCGGCGGCACAGGGGGAATTGGCAGGTGGTTCGCCGGTTTTTTTAAAAAAGAAGGTTACACTGTTTATGTGTCTGGAAGAAAAACCGGCATGAACATGAATGAGATGGCGCAAAAATGTCAGGTCGTCATTGTCAGCGTACCGATTGGTGTAACCACTCAAATTATTGAACAAATAGGCCCTGGGATGAAAAAGGAATCACTTCTGATGGATTTTACCTCTCTGAAAGAAGAACCTGTCAGAGCCATGCTCAAACACTCCGGTTCAGAAGTTATGGGTTGCCATCCTCTTTTCGGTCCCGATGTTGACTCAATTAAGGGACAAAATATTATTCTCTGCCCCGCCAGGATAGAAAACTGGTCAAGCTGGCCGAAAGAGATCTTTCAGAGAAAGGAAGCCCATGTGTTTGAAACAACGCCGGAAGACCATGATGAAATGGTATCTATCATCCAGGGGTTGACACACCTGAACACAATCACTATGGGACTGACTTTGAAAGAAACGGGGGTTGATCTTGTCGAACTGAAGAAATTCTCCACCCCCATTTTCAATACAAAACTTGCCATCATAGAAAAAATATTTTCTGGCAATCCCAGGCTTTATGCGGAAATCATTTCCATGAACCCGCACATCCGCAAGATTCTCGACCTTTATGAAAAAAACCTGTACAAATTAAAAGGCCTGATTATTGAAGGCAACGTGGATGCCCTAACTGAGCTGCTGAGAAAATAAACGGACTGAGCACACTCTGTTTTCCTGTTGGATTGGAGAGGGAATTCGCAGACGACAAGAATTTAACTATTTTGCTTGAGGAAACCAATGCCAGGGGCTAAGGGACTGGAAATAAACAAGTCATTGGAATTCGCGCTCTGATTCAGGTTAGGTTTGGTCGCTCCGATTGAACAAAACCACAGAATCAGCGGAGCTGATTTGAGGATTTTGTGAATGAGGAGGGGCTAAAGATGGCCTGAAGCAGGGATGCGAAAACGATGAGTTATTAATTTTCAGTCCCTAATGTTGAGAAACAATGCCTGAACAGATCGAATAGCAGGTTTTTTTATGCCATATAGTCAATATACTAATCGATATTGCGCAGTAAACGAGGAATATTTAAAAGTTTCTGATGCCGTTTCTTTAAAGTTAATCGACTTTATACCGGAAGCTGACTCACCTGAAAAACCAATAGTTGTTTTTGTCGCCGGATGGATTTCATTAATCAGCGGATGGGAAAATGTGCTCAAACAGCTAACCCCCCGTTATCGAACCCTGTATTTAGAAACAAGAGAAAAGAAGAGCGCCAGATTGCCGGCGGACACGACTGTGGACTTTTCTGTTGGGCGTATGAGTAGGGATATCAAAGAGTTGTTACAGCAAAAAGTTCCTCTGGAGCGCCCATTTTGTTTTGTAGGCAGTTCTCTGGGTTCTACCGCCATTCTTGATTATTTAAGCCAAAACTCGAGACAGTCATTTAATGCATTTCTTATAGCGCCAAATTGCGAATTTAGTTTTCCTCTCTGGTTTTTGCTGGCCCTCCGATTTTTGCCGGCAGCTTTCTATACGGTAATTAAACCAGCCGTGAAATGGTATTTGCGTGAAATTCGTTTAGATAAGAACAAAGAACCGGAACAGGTAAGAAAATACGAGAGGACTCTAGATGCGGCAGAACCAAAGAGACTCAAAGCCAGCGCATGGGCATTAAAGGATTACAGCTTATGGCACAAATTGTCCAAGGTTAAAACCCCGGTGCTAATCGTCGGTGCGAAAAGCGACCTGTTGCATGGAGTTAAGGAAATGGAGAAAATGGTTGCCTTGATGCCGTTTGCACGGCTGAAGATTATGGAGAGCAACAAGGAAACGCATAGTAAAAAAGCCGGTGAATTTATTGCCGGACAAATAGCTATGGAAAAAGGGTAATTTGATTTGCTAGAGGCAAGAATACCAAAACATGGAAAAGCCCTGGCGCGGTTCTACTCACTAGTCCCGACCGACCAAGCGTTGGAACGAAGCTTAGCTCAATAGTTATGCTTTTAACAGGCGTAAAGATGTTTTCTAATGCTTCCAGGTTAGAATTTATGTTGCACATTTTTGCCTCCCTGTAAATGCGATTGTAAGGAGGCAGCCGGGGTTATTAATCACCCTCATATTTAAATGAAACCTTCACTTTTGCGCGGTATGCTTGAACCTTTCCATCATCGAGCTGCATATCGAGTTCAGATACCTCAGCGATTCTCAGATCACGCAGACTTGATGCGGCTTTGCTTACAGCGGCCTCTGCAGCCTTTTCCCAGGATTCAGCGCTGGTGCCGACTAGTTCTATTATTTTGTAAACACTCTCTGCCATTGTCTTCCCTCCTGTTATGTGTTTAAATGTTAGGTTACAATAGAAATTTGACGTCTGCCAGCATATATTGAGCTAAGCTTCGTTCCAAAGCTTACACTATATAGAATCAACAATTGACAATAACAAGATGTTCTGCATAATATTATTTTAGAAACACTTTAACACTTGCTGAATGAGACCTTTGCATAACGTTCCCTTTTGCCCAATTTCTGCGTCAGGCTCAAATT
>JAGGSD010000369.1 GCA_021159265.1 Syntrophobacterales bacterium
CTCAAAAAATAATCCTCGGAATATCAACTATATGCCTGCGGTTATTTTTTTCGCATGCCCTGTCTGCGTGCCTGCCTGTCTGTCGTGCAGACGGCACAGGCAGGCAACGCACAGGCAGGCTTGATATTGAACGAAAATCCTCATAAATCAACAGAGTCATGAATATGTATTTCCTTTATTGAAGCGTTTTGTTTGCTATTTGGCTTTCTTTTTTTCTGCTTCAGGTGTCTGGGTTTTTACTGGAGCAGTAACACTCCCTTTGCTTTGCTCTGCCGCCGGTATAGATTTTTCTACGGCGGGTATCGACGAGTTCTCCATAATTGAACTGGTTTTGTGGACTGAAAAATAGGCAAGACATAGAGATGTGAGCATGAAAACCGTTGCAATAACAGATGTTATTTTTCCAAGAAATGTCGCGGGGCCGCTACTTCCAAAAACCGTTTGGCTTGAACCTCCGAATGCAGCTCCCATATCGGAGCCTTTACCTGATTGCAAAAGAACGATAAAAATCAACAGAATACACATTGCTATATGAAGGATGCTTATTAAAACGTGCAATGTCTTTATATCTCCTTATTTTAATTTTTCAAAAATTGATTATTTTTGCGAATGATTCAAAATTAAGGCTTGCCCCACCGACAAGAGCACCATTTATGTCCGGTTGATCCATGAGGCCGGCTATGTTTTCCTGATTGACGCTTCCCCCATAAATGATCCGTATATTATTGGCGCCGGCATCTTTGCCAAAGAGATCAATGATGGCTTTGCGAATGTAACGGTGTGCCTCTTCTGCCTGTTGAGCCGTTGCTGTCTTACCTGTGCCTATTGCCCAGACTGGTTCATAGGCAAAAACAATTCGCTTTATATCATCAGAAAGGATATTATTCAATCCCTCCTTTATTTGTCTTCTTAATATCTCGAAGGTTTTTTCTAAATTTCTTTCATTTAAGGTTTCTCCAATACAAAATATTGGCTTCAAATTCATTTTGAATGCAGTTTTAATCTTTTGATTTATATATTCATCTTTTTCAGCAAAAAGGTTACGTCGTTCTGAATGTCCTATGATGACATACTCACAACCAACATCGATAAGCATCCCGGCAGATATTTCTCCCGTGTAGGCGCCTTTCTCATCCCAGTGCATGTTTTGTGCTGAGAGATGAAGCGCTGATCCCTTTAATACAGCCGCTACAGAATGCAGCGCTGTAAAAGGCGGAGCAATGATAATGTCTTTATCTTCCATTTTGGCGAATTCGTTCGACAATCGCTCCGCAAATAAAACAGATTCACCCACTGTTTTGTTCATTTTCCAGTTTGCTGCAATAATAGGTTTCACTTTTTATTTACCTGTCATCGCCTTGCCCATATAAACAGCAAGATCAATCATTCTGCAGGCATAGCCGCTTTCATTATCATACCATGAGAATATCTTTACAAGTTTTCCATCAATGACTTTTGTCAATGGTCCATCGACTATTGATGAATGGGAATCGCTTGTAAAATCTACGGAAACAAGTTCTTCATCGCAAAAAGCCATAATTCCCTTTAATTTTCCCTTGGCTGCGGTTTTTAGGATTCCATTGACCTCATCAACGGTTACGGAACGTTTTACTTCAACGACTAAATCGACCAGTGAGACGTTGGGAGTCGGCACTCTCAAAGCTATACCATCTAACTTTCCTTTCAACTCCGGGATCACTTCGGTGACAGCAATTGCCGCCCCCGTCGAGGTAGGAACAATCGACATGGCTGCCGCCCTTGCCCTTCGCATGTCTTTGTGGGAACCATCCAGCAGCCGCTGGTCCATTGTATACGAATGAATTGTTGTCATAAGACCTTTGACAATGGAAAAATTATCATGGATAACCTTAACAATGGGTGCAAGGCAATTGGTTGTGCAGGACGCATTGGATATTACATGATGTTTTTCAGGATCGTATAATTCCTCATTAACGCCAAGAACGAAAGTACCGTCAACGCCCTTACCGGGAGCGGCTATAATAACCTTGTTTGCGCCAGCCTTAAGGTGCACACCCGCATCATCCCTTGTTCTGAATTTACCGGTTGATTCCATTACTATGTCAACACCAAGATCTTTCCATGGGAGTTTTGAAAAATCACTGGTTTCATTGGTTATTCTGATTTCTTTCCCGTCGACAATGAGAGCATTTTTATTGTATTTAACATCAGCATTAATTTTCCCGTGTACTGAGTCATATTTTAAAAGATGATAAAGCGTTTTCGCCGGCGCTCTGGTATTAACGGCGGCAATATCTATATCATTTCTCCCAAGACATCCACGAATGATATATCTGCCTATTCTTCCGAAACCATTGATCGCAATTTTAACACTCATGTTAAACCTCCATCGCAACTGATACCATCTGATTGTTCAACCCAGGATAAACAAGTGTTTAGACTTCACCGGATATTTCGATAAATACTAGCCACACTGAGATCACAAGTCAACATCTTTTTTGAGGTTGTCATTTAAGAATTAAAAGTGAACACTCGATAAACACCGATTTCCACAGCTGGTTTAACCGTCATATATCAAGCTGTCCAGATAATTCTTAACGGTTTGTTTCTGAGCCACGGAACCTGTATTTCTCTGTTAAGTTTTTTAACACCCAGCAGAATAGGAGTGGTCGCACGCTTCCTTATTTTTACAGTGAACCCCTTTCCATCATATTCAATACGTCCCGGTATGTTTACAAACCGGTTGAAAATCGTCTGAGCACGGCACTTATCAAATCCCCTGAGGTCCTTCGCAAATTGATGATAAAGTGTGTCGGCAATGATTGTCCACAGGAGATCAAAGTGAATACGTATCATAATAGGGGAAGATAAGGCATTCAGGTTGAAAAAATGCGCTGCTGCTGATTCCCACAATAAACTGACCAAAACATCCTGATTAAATTGAACAAGATGGCGGATTTTCAGATTAAGTGACAGGGTGACTGAAGTACACCACTCAGGCCCCTGTCTTTGCTCTACCTGCGATCAAAGAGATGATTCGGTTTGCGATTGTTTTTCTTTCATATACAAGAGGAGCGGTTCATTATTTTCATTTAACCTTACCGCGGCTTTGTGTAAACGATTTAACATGAAGTATTCGGGATGAACAACTATTTCCTCAACCTTTTCTTCGTATAAGTCATCATTATGATACATGGAGCAGGATTCAGCGTAATCTTGAGGGTCTTCAGGTTTCAGAATTTCGAACAAATTCTTATAAATTCTTCAGGTGCAACGAAATAACGTCCAATGTCCGCAACCTATTGAACAAACTAAAGGTTCCAATCCCCAACCTGGTCGCAGAACTCGAAAAACTGTAAAAACACCCCTGATTTTGTAGATACACGCCTGTTTTTCAATGTCGGTGTATCTGTATGTTATTGCACACTATCTGACGATTCGTTTACTTACTGATCCCAAACGCAAATCTGACAAATGCGACTGTTCAGCCGGATGTCCTTCATGTGTCCCGTTTTTTAGTCGCTTTCAAGTAACTCGTTTGGGCGAATTTAATATAACTTGTTGATTTCACTGGAC
>JAGGSD010000046.1 GCA_021159265.1 Syntrophobacterales bacterium
TCAAAATTAAGAATTGCCCCTATAACCTTGTTCCTTCGTCCTTAACTTAATTCAAAATTAAAAATTATTTTTCCGGAGAAAAAATATGAAAGTCCCATTTCTTGATTTGAAAGCCCAATATCTTACTATAAAAGACGAAATCGACGCGGCAATAAATGATGTAATCGACAAAACCGCCTTTGCCGGCGGTCCATTTGTTGCGCAATTCGAAAGCGAATTCTCCGACTTCTGCAACTGCGGGCATGCCATTGGCGTAGGCAGCGGGACGGAAGCGCTCTGGCTCCCTCTCCTGGCTCTTGGAATAGGCCAGGGAGATGAAGTTATAACAGTTCCCAGCACCTTTATCGCAACGGCGGAAGCTATCAGTTTCTGCGGCGCCACACCGGTGTTTGTCGATATAGACGAACAAACATATAACATGAACCCAAACTTACTTGACGCAGCCATCACACCGAAAACAAAGGCAATTATCCCAGTCCACCTCTTCGGCCAAACGGCCGACATGGACCCGATAATGGAAATCGCAAGAAAGTATAACCTGGTTGTAATAGAAGACGCCTGCCAATCCCACGGAAGTGAATATATGGGCAAACGATCGGGATCCATCGGTGACGCGGGCGCTTTCAGCTTTTACCCGGGGAAAAATCTCGGAGCGTACGGCGAGGCCGGCGCTATCGTAACCAACAACGCAGAGCTGGCAAGCAAGATACAGATGTTTCGTGATCACGGACAGTCAAAGAAATATTACCATGGAATGATCGGATGGAATGCCCGCATGGACGGGATACAGGGAGCCATCCTCAGCACGAAGCTCAAGCATCTCGAATCATGGACTGAAGCACGCAGAAAAAACGCAAGCCTGTACAACGAACTTTTATCAAATGTTGACGGCATCATTACACCTCAGGAATCCGGTTACGCCAGACACGTATATCACATCTATGCCATTCGAGTAAAAAACCGCGATAAATTAATAGAAAGGCTTGCAGAAAAAGAAATATTCTGCGGAATCCACTATCCTGTTCCCATTCATTTACAAGAAGCGTATAACTTCCTCGGACTAAGCAAAGGCAGCTTCCCCATATCCGAAAAATGCGCCGAAGAGTTCGTATCATTGCCCATGTACCCCGAACTAACCGAAGCCCAGATAAAATACACCACAGATGAAATAAAGAAACTACTCTAAGCAAAAGGGCAGCATAATATTTAATTCAAAATTGCTTTGTCTTTGTCCTTGTCCTTCATTTAAAATTAAGCCTTCGGTGAGCTCAGTCAAAACGAATTAAAAATTCAAAATTGCCTTTATAGTCTTTGTCCTTAATTCAAAATTCAGAATTCAAAATTAAAAATTGCTTTTTATTTCCTTAAAACCAGGCCATGGAAGATTCAAAAAAGATCCAAACAGTTATCACGGATCATTTAAAGAAGAATACTGACATACGTCTCGCTTTTCTCTTTGGGTCAATCGCCACAGGACAGCATTCAGAGGCAAGTGATATTGATCTTGCTATATTATTTCAGACCGAACCCGATTTTTATTTCCTGGAGAACATTAAGAATGCTCTCTCCGGATTCATTAAAAGAGAGATAGATATTGTTGTACTCAATGATGCTTCCCCTGTCATCAAAATGCAGGCGCTCAAAAAGGGCATCCCATTGATCAGAAAAGGTAAAGCATATGAGGAATTTTTCACCCGCACCGTCGAAGAATATGCCGACTTAAAGATTACAAGAAAAGAAATAGAGGATAATATCCTCAAGGGAAGGTTGTATGCCTGACAAAGATATCATCATGGCAAAGACAGCAATTGTTCAGAGATGCTTACGGCGGATTAAAGACGTGACAGGCTTAGATCCGAACAACCTGGAAAATATCGATAAAGAAGACATCTTCATTCTTAATTTACAAAGGGGCGTTCAGGCGACTATTGAGCTTGCGACACACGTGGTGGCTTCAGAAGGTCTGGGGCTTCCTGAAACTATCAAGGACAATTTCGCGCTTCTGAAAAACGCGGGTATAATCGCCCCGAAAATTGAGACCAGAATGAAAGCAATGACAGGGTTCAGAAATATTGCAGTCCACAATTACCAGCAGATCAACAGGGACATATTAAAGTCAATTCTGCAAAATAACCTGCAAGATCTGGAAGAATTCTACACAGCCATACTACTCCACTTCGGTTTTACCAAATAACCCGGAAAATTGTCTTTCCCCTGTTCCTTTGTCCTTAATTCAAAATTAAAAATTGCCCTTAACCATGCCGCCCTTAAACCTTAAAAATATCGATCCAGCCGAATATCCAGACTGGAACGATTTAATACTCTCAAATGGGGAAAGTTCCTTTTTTCACACCACCGCCTGGGCAAAGACAATTTGCGAATCATACGACTACAATCCTATATACTTCACACAGCTCAATGATAACCGTCTATTGACTCTAATTCCACTAATGGAAATAAACAGCATTCTGACAGGCAAAAGAGGCGTCTCCCTCCCCTTCACCGATTATTGTGAACCCATAGTTGATGAAAGCATTCCTTTCAGGGATGTTTTTGACTATATAATCACTTATGGTAAAAAAAAAGCCTGGAAATACATTGAATTAAGAGGAGGAGAACGCTTCCTGCCCGGGGTAACTCCCTCAACCCAATTCTTCAGCCACATTCTCGATCTGACACAAGGCGAGGAACAGATCTTCTCCGGCTTCAGAAACAGTGCTAAAAGGAATATAAAAAAAGCCAGCAAAGAAAATGTAAAGGTTGGCTTTTTTAACTCCCCGGAATCAATCAAGGAATATTACAGGCTCCACTGCATAACGAGAAAAAGGCAGGGTGTTCCGCCCCAGCCATTCTACTTTTTCAGAAAAATACACGACCACATTATATCCAAAAACCTGGGATTTGTTGTACTTGGCTCTTATCTCAACAAGAACATTGCCGGAGCTGTCTTTTTCCATTATGGGAACAAGGCGCTTTTCAAATTCGGCGCTTCCGATACAAAATATCAACATGTTAGAGCAAACAACCTTGTCATGTGGGAAGCAATCAAATGGAGCTGCCGGAATGGATACAAGAGCATCTGCTTCGGCAGAACAGACCCGGTAAATAACGGCCTGAGACAATTCAAATCAGGCTGGGGCACAAAAGAGAACATAATTAACTACTACAGATACGATCTCCAAAAAGACACCTTCATTAAAGACACACAGAAAATCAAACCCATATATAACAAGATCCTAAAAAAAATGCCCATACCAATCCTCAAAACCACAGGCACACTGCTATACAAACACATAGGATAGAAAATACGTTTGCCGTTATAATTTAAAATTTAAAATTCAAAATTAAAAATTGCATTAACTCGATATGCCTATCCCGGTATTAAAAGCCATCGGTGCTCTTCTCTACCGACACATGGGCTAAGAAAATTTTTCCTTGAACCTTGAACCTTGGTCATTGAACCTTGTACCTTCGTTTTTATCCTTGGAGACCTTTGTAGAATGTTCAATTTTGTTCAAGTTCAAGGAAGGCGAAGATTTTA
>JAGGSD010000403.1 GCA_021159265.1 Syntrophobacterales bacterium
ATTTTTTCAGCCTCAGCCTTTGCCGGAGAAAGAACCTTTTCAGTCAGTTCATTCGTAATATCTCCCAATGTTTTTGCCATAATTATTCCTCTCTATTGATTTTATGCCTGCCAACATTTTTAGATATGCTTTGATTAAATACCGAAGTCCCGGTAAATCCGGATTCGGCTATAACTTAAAAACAAAACATTGTCAAATTTTTTTATATAAACAGCAGGAAACAGATACCAATGACACGCAAAGTCTGTTCTATACCCTCTCTGCTACTTTAAGCGTATTCTCTGCATTTTCCAAGGCAGCTTTTGCTGTTTCGTAATCGGGATCATCTTTTGAAATTCCGGACAGTTTTTGCTCTGCAAGTTCTTTTAATTCCTTTACTTTTTCCTTGTCAATCGTATCCGCCCTTTCGGCAGATTCTATCAAAACAGTTACTTTATCAAGGGTAACTTCGGCATATCCCGCACCAACGGCATAATATATCTTCTTACCATCCTTTGTATAATTCAATACGCCGATATCAACGGTACTTAATAGTGGTGCGTGCCCTATCAGCACCCCGAACTCGCCATCGCCTCCCGGAATTGTAACTTCCTCAATTTTGCCACTGAAGACCATTTTTTCAGGCGTTACTATTTCCACCATCAATTCGTCAGTCATTTAACAATTCTCCGCTGCTATTCTGCAAACTTTCCGGCTTTTTCCACTACTTCTTCGATGCCACCTACCATGTAAAAAGCCTGCTCGGGAAGATCATCATATTTTCCTTCAAGTATTTCCTTGAATCCTCTCACTGTATCCGAAACAGAAACGAACTTGCCTTCCGTACCGGTAAACTGGGCCGCAACAAAGAAGGGCTGGGAAAGGAATCTCTGAATTTTTCTTGCCCTGTTAACCGTCACCTTATCTTCCTCTGACAGCTCGTCCATACCAAGAATGGCGATAATATCCTGGAGGTTCTTATATTTTTGAAGAATCATCTGAACTTCTCTCGACACCTGATAATGTTCCTCTCCCAATACATTCGGATCGAGGATCCGGGACGTTGAATCAAGGGGATCAACAGCCGGATAGATTCCCAGCTCCGCAATGGGTCTTGAAAGAACAACAGTTCCGTCGAGATGTGCAAAGGTTGTCGCCGGAGCAGGGTCTGTCAGGTCATCAGCCGGGACATATACACATTGAACAGCCGTAATGGAGCCCTTGTCCGTTGACGTGATTCTTTCCTGCAGTTCACCAAGGTCTGTTGCCAGCGTGGGCTGATATCCGACTGCGGAAGGCATTCTTCCCAGAAGAGCCGACACCTCGGAACCCGCCTGCGTGAACCTGAATATATTATCAATAAAGAGAAGCACATCCTGTCCCTCTTCATCCCTGAAATACTCCGCTGCCGTAAGCGCTGTCAACGCCACCCTTGCTCTTGCTCCCGGAGGTTCCGTCATCTGTCCATAAACAAGGGCGGCATTTTTAAGAACGCCCGATTCTTTCATTTCGAGATACAGGTCATTGCCCTCTCTCGTCCTTTCACCGACGCCTCCAAAAACCGATATTCCACCATGATGCATGGCGATATTATGAATCAGCTCCATCATAACAACCGTCTTTCCAACACCTGCGCCCCCGAACAATCCCATCTTTCCGCCACGGGGAAATGGAACAAGCAAATCTATAACTTTTATACCTGTTTCAAGAACATGCACTGAAGTGTCCTGTTCGAGAAATGTTGGAGCGTCTCTGTGAATGGGCGCCATGTGCGTTGTTTCTATCGTGCCCAACCCATCGACGGGCCTGCCAACAACGTTCAGGATCCTGCCAAGACAAGCCTCGCCAACAGGCACCGTGATTGGGGCGCCTGTATCTTTCGCCTGCATACCTCTTACCAGACCGTCCGTAATGTCCATTGCTATGCACCTGACCACATTATCACCCAGGTGCTGCGCGACTTCCACAACCAGATTGTCTTCTTTATCATCAATGGCCGGATTCGATATTAAAACAGCATTCAAGATATTAGGCAGATCTCCTTTTGGAAACTCTACATCGATCACGGGGCCGATAACCTGTACTATTGTTCCTGTGTTCATACCCGTCTCCTTAGTTTAAAGAGTATTTATTGTACTTTTTTATAATCAAATATTGTAACTACTCAGGTTCAAAGGCACAGAGGCACAAAGCTTATTTGCTTTGATGTTTTATTATATTATAACAAAATGCAAAAAATCTCTGTCAAATGATACGCCTGACGGCTCGGCTGAGCGTTCGACTGAGCTCACGCCGAAGTCTCACCGAAGACCACAGGCGGCGCCTGTTGCTATTTTTTTTACTCTTTGTGCCTCTGTCTTCGGCGAGCCTGCGACGAGCTCAGCCGAACCGCGCCTTTGCCGCTCTGTGCCTACCTGGGTAGTTACCAAATATTGTAACCGTTTACGGGTTCAAGGTTCCATTCTTGTCCCCGGACTGCATTTGGGAATCGAATCACCCCCTGGCCAATGCCTCTGTACCGCCAACAATATCCATAAGTTCCGCGGTAATTGCCTGCTGCCTTGCCTTGTTGTATTTTAAGGTTAAATCTTCAATCATATCCTCGCAATTGTTTGTCGCATTATCCATTGCCACCATTCTAGCTCCGTTTTCACCCGCGGATGTCTCCAGAAGCGCCCTGAATATCATAATTCTTATATATGATGGAAGAAGTTTATCAATTAAAACTTCCTCTGACGGCTCATAAATATATTCAATTCTTCTTTCCGGGTCCAGTTCTTTTATAGAATCAGCGGATCCGATGGGAAGAAGTCTCTCGATTTTTGGTCTCTGAACGGCGACATTATGAAACACATTGTATGCAACATATAATTCATCATATTCCCCATTCGTAAAAGATAAATTTAACGCATCCCCTATATCGTAAGCCAGGCTGATGTCAAACTGGTTAAAAACATCCGTATGGTGAGCTACTATATTTGCCTGTTTCTTGAAGTGTTCTCTCCCTTTTCTTCCAACTGCAACCATAAAAACTTCTTGATCTTTTTCTTCAGTCCTGCATCTGATGAATTCTTCCACTATCCTCATCACATTAGAGTTAAAGCCTCCGCACAAACCCTTGTCTGACGTCATGCATACAATCCCAACTTTTTTTGGATCTCTGACGGCAAGAAGCGGATGCATGTCAGGATCCACACGGAGAGCCACGCGGTTAAGCACCTCCATAAACTTATCGGCATAGGGCCTGAAATTTTCCATTCTTACTTGAGCGCTTTTAAGTTTTGACGCAGCCACCATATTCATTGCCCTGGTAATCTGCCTGGTTTTCTCAACCGCCTGAATTGTTCTTTTAATATCCCTAAACGAAGCCATTCAATCTGCTCCCATTTCATTTTTTTCAGATATTTATGACTCTGTTGATTTAAGGTCTTTTCGCCCAATCTCTGCGTTATACTCAAAAAATAATCCTCGGGATATCAACAGAGTCATTAATGCGCTAAATGCCGGCGAATTTAACCAATAAGAGTA
>JAGGSD010000251.1 GCA_021159265.1 Syntrophobacterales bacterium
TGCGAAAATGAGCATTTTTGACGAGGACTTCAGGTCTTTAATGCTGCCTTTGTCATTAACCCTGAACGGCTGAACCATGAACCTGTGAACGGTTACTATTCAGTTAACATGTTTGAATAAGTTTAACATAAGGAAGGTAAGGACAGATGAAAGAAACAGCCAGGCTTATTGTTGATGGTAAAACCTATGAATTACCCATTGTTGAAGGTACTGAAGGCGAACGGGCTATCGACATCTCAAATCTTTGCAGAGATACAGGATTCATCACTCTTGATCCGGGTTTTGGAAATACAGGCAGCTGCATAAGCAGTATCACTTATATGGACGGGGTAAACGGGATTTTAAGATACCGGGGGATTCCCATAGAACAGCTCGCAGAGCATTCAAGCTTTATAGAAACAGCCTACCTGTTGATTAACGGTGATCTTCCCACGGCTGGACAACTGAGTCAGTTTTCCGCCAGGTTGAATGACCACTCTCTTGTGCATGAAGATATGAGAACCTTCTTTGAACATTTTCCTCATGGATCTCATCCCATGGGAATCTTGGCATCCATGGTCAATGCTCTAAGGGCATTTTACCCTGAAATTCCCCAGAGGTCTGAGGAAGAAGAGATCGACATAACGTTTGCAAGGCTTCTCTCCAAACTGAGGACCCTTGCGGCAATGTCTTATAAAATATCTACAGGCATGAAGGTGGTCTATCCATCGCATCGGTTAAGCTACTGTGCAAATTTTCTGAATATGATGTTTGATTCTCCCGTCCGTCCTTATCATATTGATGATGATATTGTGCATGCCCTGAACGTTTTCTGGATACTTCATGCCGACCATGAGCAGAATTGTTCCACGTCGGCAGTTCGTCTCGTCGGCAGCGCGCGGGTCAACCTCTATGCCGCCATTTCCGCAGGAATAAGCGCCCTCTGGGGCCCTTTGCATGGAGGGGCCAACCAGGCTGTTGTGGAGATGCTCCAGGAAATTCACGATAGCGGCGGGGAGGTTGAGCCGTTTATAAAAAGAGCTAAAGACAAAAATGATCCTTTCCGCTTAATGGGGTTTGGGCATAGTGTTTATAAAAACTATGACCCGAGAGCTCGTATTATGAAGGAAATGTGTGAGAAGGTTCTGAAAAAACTCAGACAGAGTGATCCTCTTCTGGAAGTTGCAAAAAAGTTGGAAGAGACGGCTTTAAAAGATTCCTATTTTATGGATAACCATTTCTATCCCAATGTAGACTTTTATAGCGGCATTGTCCTCAGAGCCATTGGGATACCCCTTAATATGTTCACCGTTATGTTTGCCATAGGGCGCCTGCCCGGGTGGATCAGTCAATGGAAAGAAAGCCTTGATGATCCAAGGGGAAGACTCCACCGCCCCCGTCAGATTTATATGGGTTCCAATAAGAGAGACTATATTCCCGTCAGTGAGCGGGGGCAGTGACCCAATAACAATAACCTTCCTTGACAAAAATATTTGTCAAGAATGAAAATCTGACCCCATATGATTTCCAATATGAAGTCCTAACAGATATGGTTTTTGGCATAGAAAGGCCAGGGCCTGATTCTTTATTTCTTTCTCGGCAAAATCCACCGTATAGCGAAACGTTTCGTAATCAAAAGTGATGCTCCGTGCAAAATAGAGAGGTTTGAGGGCGTCAATAATTTCTTTTTTCTCCTCCTCAGAAGCGCCTCCGAAAAGATAGAAAAAACGATAAACTATCTGAGTCCAGAGCATGGTATCCACATCATAAAAATCCATTAGCTGCATCTCATGAATTTTCTGGTATGTGTATATATTCACGTACTTTTTTACAAGATCATGATATGTTTCATATTCAATCCGGTAATCCTGCTTGAGTTTTACGATATCGATAGCTAGAGACTGGGGTTCCGTCATCTTTTCAAGTCCATAACGTTCAACAGTCCGAACCTCGTTCTGCCATACTATTTTCGCATCTTCTGTAAGCCATTTTCCCAGCCATTGGGATTTGTATCTGTGTAAGGTAGAGAAGAGTGTATAAACAACTTCTTCAAACATCCTGCCGAGTTTGGGGGCGCTGGCATTGTGAACCTTTGATCCCATTCCCGTTTGACACACATTAAAGTCACCGAATAATGCATTCAATGACATAAAAATATCGATACCGTATTGTCGCGTCATGTCATTCCATTCCTGTTCGAGCCAATATGAGCATAACTTTGATGAGAAGGCAAAATCTCCTCCAATGGGTTGACGAATATCTAGACCTGCCAGGGAAAATACAAGAGGGTAACAGAGATGATTGGTGATAGTTCCGTCAAACTGATGTCTTGAATAAAGGGGAGTGACAAAATCATTCCCCTCTTTGACGGGATACCCGAGATATTTTATCCATTCCGGAGTAATAGATCGAAGGTCCGCGTCGACAACAACGGTTATCTTTGCCTCCACATCCCTGCAGAAATTAAACAAATTCCAGAAATTGTTTCCCTTCCCCCTTACCCCTTCGGGTGTGGATATATATTCCCTGTGTATTCCCTCCGGAACCTCTGCGGACAGAAACACCCCTCGTGTATCATCGGGACTGTGATTATCAACATTAACAATAATATTTTTTGTGTTGGGAAAATATTTAGCAAGACCCTCACCCACCATCCGTACAACATGACCAATAGTCTTTGATTCATTATAAGAAGGTATGCCTACAACTACATCATATTTTTTTGCTTCCACCTATTAACTCTCCTTTAACCCGCCTGTAACTCAGTAATTTCCCTAACCCGGACAAGCCGAAAAAGCTCGAAGCTGAAAGCCTGCAGCCGTTCACGACTTGAAATTGGAAATTAGAAATTCGGGAGAAAAGCTTGAGGCCAAATTTCCAATTTCTATTTTCTAATTTCGACATTCAGTGAACACTTACTAAATTCTTTTGCCATTTTTGCCTGTCTGCGTGCCTGCCTGTGCGTGTCCGCACGCAGACAGGCAACGCACAGGCAGGCAAGAATTTTACAACTAAGCGCCTAATGTCATGTCAAGTTTGCAATGACGCACAAGCCTTCGTCATTGCGAGGCCGAAGACTGTGGCAATCTCTCGGATTATGCCAAGGTAGCTCATAGCAGCACGAGATTGCTTCGCTTCGCTCGCAATGACACTCGAGACTTGACACGATACTACCCCTGCAGATAATGACGTGTGCCGCATCCAGGACACTCAAAGTATTCCCTTTCCCCGTCATTTTTCAGACAGTCCTCCGCAATACATTCAACATCTTCTCCCTGATCATTTTTGCATTTCATATTCATTTCAGGGCAGTACACCCATGTCCCACACTTCCGGCAATAGAGATTCTCTTTTAAAACAATTTTTCGATCTACAGTGAAATCTTCCACGGGTCCCTCCTTTTTCCACAAGACCTGAACTTGATATTTTGCAAAGCATAATCAATGACTTTGTTGATTTAAGGTCTTTTCGCACAATCTCTGCGTTATGCTCAAAAAATAATCCTCGGAATATCAACTATATGCCTG
>JAGGSD010000401.1 GCA_021159265.1 Syntrophobacterales bacterium
CGTCAGGCCTGAAACAAAATCTGGAGCCAAATTGGCAATTATTTGCGAAAATAAACATTTTTGACGAGGACTTCAGGTCTTTAATGCTGCCTTTGTCCTTAACCCTGGACACTGAACCATGAACCTGTAAACGGTTACGAAAATTGATTCTGGCCATTGACAACTCGTGGCATTCATATAAACTAAATCGCACTTACTGATGAAAGGAGGAATAAAATTGATGATTGGACTTTTTATACGATGGTTAATACTTACGGTGGCAATAATTTTTGCATCCTATTTTCTGGATGGGATTTATGTGAGAAGTTTTTTCTCCGCTTTTCTGGCAGCCGCCGCACTGGGTATATTGAACGCACTTTTCCGTCCCATACTTATCATTTTAACACTTCCCATTAATATATTAAGCCTTGGTCTTTTCACATTTGTCATCAACGCCATGTTATTGAAAATGGCTTCCGGTCTTATATCGGGGTTTGATGTTCGCGGGTTCTGGACGGCCATCTTCGGTTCTCTTATTATAAGTTTGATAAGCTGGCTTTTGACTTCTTTTATCAATGAAAAGGGACATGTGGAATACGTGGATTACATTGATCTGAAAAAGAAGGATGGGGACAAGTGGGAATGAAGAATCTGACCCCGGCAATGAGACAATATGTAGAAATCAAGGAGAAACACAGGGATTGCATCATTTTTTTCAGGATGGGCGATTTCTACGAGATGTTTTTTGAGGATGCTGTTACGGCTTCCAGGGTCCTTAAAATTACACTTACGTCGAGAAACAAAGGGAAAGAAAACGGCATTCCCCTCTGTGGATTTCCTTGCCATGCCGCATCGGCTTATATCTCAAAGCTCATTAAGAATGGATATAAGGTAGCCATCTGTGAGCAGATGGAAGATCCGAAAGAAACAAAGGGAATTGTCAAACGAGAGGTTGTCCGTATTGTTACCCCCGGACTGGTTGTTGATCCAGATACACTGACCGCCGGCGAAAATAACTTTCTCGCGTCCTTATCGGTAAACGGCGACGCCTTTGGTCTGGCGTTTATTGATATATCAACGGGTGAGTTTTGGGTGACCGAATCAGAAGACAGTGAATACTTTTTCAACGAAATCGCTGGCCTTAATATCAGCGAAGTCATTGTAAGCGAAGGATTAAAAGGAAAATCATTTCTCCGTGTCTTTGCGCGGGAGGCAAATGGGTGCAGGATAAATTATTTTCCGTCTGATTATTTTGATTTCGATGAATCTCTCGAACTTCTCAAGAAGAGTTTTCCCAGCGACGTGGTTGAAAAGATTGATTTTGCGAGACATTCTGCCATGACATCGGCAACCGGCGCGGTTCTTCGTTATGTAAGGGAAACACAAAAACAGGAATTAGATCATATAAACAATATCAAATGGTATGATACGGGCAATTATCTCGTGCTGGATAACAGCGCCAAGAGAAATCTCGAACTGTTCGGTACGATTCAAGACAACAGAAAAGCGGGATCACTTATTCATGTTCTTGACGTGACCGCGACTGCCATGGGCGGAAGGAGGTTGCGCTGGTGGCTGAACTATCCCCTCATCAGTCCGGACAAGATAAGAAAAAGGCTGGAAGCCGTTTCTGAGATTAAGGAAAACCACTTCCTGAGAAAGAATTTGAATGAGTTGCTCTCCTCTGTTTACGATCTGGAAAGACTGGGAAGCAGGATTTCCATGGGTATGGCCAACGGAAGGGATTTGATTGCGCTTAAGGAATCTTTAAAAACCATTCCACGTATCAAAGAAGTTATTTCCCATGTAGATGCTTCCCTCATTTCTTCCATATACGCCGACCTTGATGACTTGTCGCACATGGCGGATCTTATAGAAAGGGCTATCGTTTCCGATCCACCCATGACCATTCGCGAAGGGAATATCATCAAAAACGGATACGATAGTGAACTGGATGAGCTGATTTCAGTGAGCGCTGACGGCAAGAAATGGATTGCCGCTCTTGAGGCGAAGGAAAGAAAAAGGACAGGCATAAATACGCTCAAAGTCGGGTTCAACAATGTGTTTGGGTATTATATTGAGGTAACAAAGGCAAGCGCCGCGATGGCGCCTGATGATTATATAAGAAAACAGACCCTTGTGAATGCCGAGCGATATATTAACGAGGAACTGAAAGGGTATGAATACACGGTTCTTCATGCGGAGGATAAGAGAAAGGACAGGGAATATAAACTGTTTGTGGAAATAAGGGATAAGCTGGGGGGTGAAATACAGAAGATTCAGAACGCCGCTTCGCTTCTAGCCGATCTTGATGCCCTTGTTTCTCTGGCCGAAGTTGCCGAGAGGTATAATTACTGCTGTCCCAAAATAGATGAAGAAGACAGGATTGAAATAAAGGAAAGCAGGCACCCTGTTGTAGAGAGAATGGGTCTCCATGATGGGTTTGTCCCGAATGATATTCTTCTTGATTGCGATAATAACCGGTTCCTTATCATCACGGGACCCAATATGGCGGGAAAATCTACCTATATAAGGCAGGCAGCCCTCGTTGTTCTCATGGCGCAGATGGGGAGTTTTGTGCCTGCCACGGAAGCGCGAATAGGGGTAGTTGACAGGATATTTACCCGTGTTGGCGCCGCGGACAGTCTGGCCAGAGGACAAAGCACCTTTATGGTTGAAATGAATGAAGTTGCTAATATACTGAATAATGCTACTTCAAAAAGTCTTATATTACTTGATGAGGTGGGGCGCGGGACAAGCACTTTTGATGGACTCAGCATTGCCTGGGCAGTGGCGGAATATATTCATGATCGCAAAATACTGGGCGCCCGGACGCTGTTTGCCACGCACTATCATGAACTGACTGATATGGCCCGCGCAAATGAAGGGGTTAAGAATTACAGTATTGCCGTTAAGGAGTGGGGAGACAGAATTATATTTCTCAGGAATATTGTAGAAGGCGGCACAAACAGGAGCTATGGTATCCAGGTAGCGCGTCTAGCGGGGGTTCCCGAAGAAGTTATCATAAGGGCAAATGAAATACTTGAAAACCTGGAAAAGGGTGAATTAGATGAAGTGGGAATGCCCAAAATAGCCAGGGGTAAAAAAGCAGATATCCAAGAGAGGACAGGTCAGTTAACACTTTTTCCAGATGACGAGGATTACATTATAAGTGAGCTGAGAAAACTCGATGTTTCCCGTATCACTCCGTTGGAGGCATTAAACAGGATCAGCCAATGGCAGACAAAATTGGAGGGTGGAAAATAAAAGAATAATCAAAAATACTTCGCTACTTTTAGAGTCTTTATTCACAACAATTGCCTGCCTGTGCGTTGCCTGTCTGCGCCTGCCTGTGCCGCCTGCACGGCAGACAGGCATTTTTTGCGCAGATGCCGGTGGAAAAGAAATCCGAAATTCGAATATCGTTCGACTGAGCTCACGCCGACGTCGAATTTCGAAACTCGAAACAATATCGAATGACAAAAATACAAATATCTAAAC
>JAGGSD010000042.1 GCA_021159265.1 Syntrophobacterales bacterium
TAAAAGTTACTTTCCATTATAATGCCGCTAAACGGCATAATGGAGCTTTTTACGAGATTGTCAAACTTAAAACGCATATCTTATTTTCATCAGAGGATTTGAGTAAGGTTTTCTCATGATCCAGTATAATATTTTGCTGATATCTTTTCTCGTTTTTTTCCTCATCAGTTCCTTTTCACGGTGGTCTTTAACCCGGATCAATGTAGCCCATCTTCGCAAATTTGGCCATAATGTCCCCGAAGTCTTCAAGGGAGAAATAGATAGCGAAACCCTCGCCCGGATGACAGATTACACCGTGGATTCCTCACGAGTTGGCTCCTTTGCAAGTTTTGCCGATGATATTGTCCTGCTCCTTATCCTGCTGAGCGGATTTCTTCCCTGGTATGTCAATATAATATTCAGCTGTAAACTTAATTTTGTTTTATCGGGGCTCATCTTTTTTGCGGCGCCCGCTTTAATCGGATTTATTGTTAAGATACCTTTCAACCTTTACAGCACTTTTGTAATCGAGAAAAATTATGGATTCAGTACGATAAGCATGAAACTGTGGATTGCCGACCTTATAAAAAATCTCATAATTTCAGTTGTTATGGGAGGTATTCTTCTCGGTTCATTTCTTGTCCTTATTCACTTCGCAAAAACGACATGGTGGCTGTGGGGATGGTTTTTGTTTGCCTCCTTTCAATTACTGATACTTTGGCTTTACCCGATTCTTATAGCTCCCCTTTTCAACAAATATGAACCTGTACGGGATCAGGATCTGAAAGATAAAATTATTTCCATAATGGGAAAAGCCGGGCTTAAGATAAAGGGAGTTTATCAGATAGACGCTGGCAGGAGAAGTAAACACACAAACGCCTATTTTACCGGATTGGGGAAAACAAAGCGAATTGTTTTATATGATACCCTCCTTGCCTCTCATTCAGGTGACGAGATATTGTCTGTTCTGGCGCACGAAGCAGGGCACTGGAAGAAAAAGCATATTATGAAACAGCTCGCAGTAATAGAAGCCCTTTCTTTTTTCGTGTTCTTCATTGCCTATTACCTTATTAACTGGTCTTTCATGTATCAAACTTTTGGATTTGATCAGAATATTTCCTATGTCGGGCTGTTTCTTTTGTCCGCTCTTTTCAAACCCATATCCTTTTTCTTTACACCCTTCATGTCCGTAATCTCCCGGAAATTCGAAGTGGAAGCAGACACTTATTCAAATCAGCTCACAGGGTCAACAAAACACCTCAGCAGCGCATTGAAACGCCTGGCTAAAGATAATCTGGCAAATCTTTATCCCCATCCCCTTTATGCCTGGTTCTACTACTCTCATCCACCACTTATTGATCGAATAGAGTACCTGCAGCGAATGGATGATAATTGATTTTACCGGTAAACTTGTTATAGTATCTTGCAAATCTTATAAAAGGTGAGGTATAAATTATGCCAATTTATGAATTTTACTGTGAGAAATGCAACACTGTATATAACTTTTTTTCAAGATCTGCGAATACAGAGAAAATACCATATTGCCCCCGTTGCAAGACAATAAAATTAGAACGACAAATGTCTGTTTTTTCCACGATTTCCGGTGGAATAAAAAACCCGGAAGATGAAATGCCACCAATTGATGAGGCAAAAATGGAAAAAGCCATGGACATGCTGGCACGGGATGCTGATAAAATAGATGAAAATGATCCGCGTCAGGCCGCGGCGCTTATGAGGAAACTCTCGGAAGCTGCCGGTCTCGGCTTGAGTTCAGGAATGGAAGATGCCCTGAGCCGTTTGGAAAAAGGTGAAAATCCGGACAAAATCGAAGAAGAGATTGATGATCTTCTGGAAAACGAAGATCCTTTTATTCTAAAAGGTAAAGGAAGAAAGGGAAACAGACGATCCAAACCTCAGATGGATGAGAAGCTCTACGATTTATAATTTCAGTAAGCATTCTTCCCTTACTTTCTTAATATAAGGCTGGAATGACACTGGAGTATTCCTCCATTATCGCTGCATAGAATAATCTCAGGCTCCCTCGTATTTGTCCGGGGTCCCAGTTGCCTGTCCCCGCAACGTCCCATTATCTGCATAACTGCCTCGGTTATCGGGGTAAGACCCATGAAATAGGCCTCTGATAGTTGTCCCCCAGAAGTATTGACCGGCATTCTTCCGCCAGGCTCAATTGTTCCCCCTTTAAACCAGTCTTCGCCTTCTCCCGGCTCGAAAAAACCATAGTCCTGCAGTGTAATCTCAACCGTATAGCTGAAACAATCGTAGATCTCACAGGCATCTACATCGTCAATGCTGATCTCCGCCATATCGAATGCCATTCTGCCGGCTATCCGGGCGCCTGTGAGACCTGTCATGGAAGATGATTGCTGGATATCAACGGGAGTATTATGCTGTCCCATTCCCATGATAATGGCAGGAGGATGTTTCAGGTCACGGGCCCTTTCGGCAGAAGTCACAATATATGCCCTGCCGCCATCGGTTATCTGGCAATTATCAAAAAGGCGGAAAGGTTCTACCAGCCATCTGGAATTATAATAGTCTTCGAAGGTCATTTGCCGGTCATACATTACGGCTTCGGGGTTTAGGTTGGCCCACTTGCGCTGTCCGACTGCTATGTGTTTCCACGTCTCGGGTCCGGTATTAAAGGTACACATAGCCCTTCGCGCGGCCAGAGCATAGCTGCCTGTTGCCCCGAAGTGACCAAAAACTCCTTCATCGCCCATCCCGATTTTCATGAGCATTTGTGACATACTATCACCTGAGAGGGCGTTGTGACCGTAAGAAACAATAACGTAATTACAAAGTCCTGATTCGAGCACGCCAACTGCATGCTGAAGTTGACTTCTGGATCAGTTGGCATCCTGGCTTAGATATATCGGAGATAGTCCCAACTGTTGAGCTACGAGATAAGGTGTTACATCACCCTCATCTGACGATGGCGGGAAGTGCCGATAACAAATCAGCCCGTCAATGTCTTCTTTCCTGAGACCCGCATCTCTTATCGCATTAGCACACGCCTCAAGATGGAAACTCAAGGATGTTCTGTCAGGAACACGACCCTGCGGGGTGTAGCCTACCCCAACTATGGCATACTTGTCTTTCAAACTCATCAGCCGGCCTCCTTCAAATAATCTGTGTAATTTGGATCTGTGGATTAAATTACTGTTCAGCATGGTTCTTATCTTGATTTTATCACACGGTCACTGTAATTATTCCTGTAACATTTATCATGAAGATGCGAGAGATACAATTAAGTTTTTTCAATGCAGTGAACACAACACTTAAATTTGTAAATATCACCGGGCAGTCAAATGGCCAATACTTAACCCGAACAAGCCGGAACCAGACAAGATATATTTGTAACCGTTCACAGGTTCGTGGTTCAGCGTTAACAACAAAGGCAAAATTAAAGACCTGAAGTCCTCGTCAAAAATGCTCATTTTCGCAAATAATTGCCAA
>JAGGSD010000284.1 GCA_021159265.1 Syntrophobacterales bacterium
AAGAATTTCTTTATGGCTGATAAGTCCTTGCAAAACTTAAATCCGAATATCGAATATCGAAACTCGAAACAATATCGAATGACAAAAATACAAATATCTAAACGGGAAAGAGTTAAACTTTTTACAATAGAGTTAATGCTACTTCTGTGGCGTTGATGTTTTGAACATTTGAATATTAGAAATTCGGAATTGTTTCGCATTTAGTGCTTCGAATTGCGAATTTCCAGTTTATCTGGGTTAGGTTATCGGCAACTCAAAAGCCACTATTGTTCCTGTCGGAATATTGTCCTCTACGCTCAAAGAACCCTTGTGGTCTGATATAATTGAATCTACTATTGCAAGGCCAAGCCCGGTCCCCGATTTTTTTGTTGAAAAATACGGTTCGAAGAGTCTTACCTTATTTTCTGGTAATATACCAATGCCATTATCAGCAACCTCAACTCTGGCCCTCTGAGAATCCCTTTTATAAACCGTTTTAATTTCGATTCTTCCATTCCCATTTAAGGCTGAAACAGCCTGGACGGCATTGTCCAAAAAGTTGACCAGAACCCTTTCTATCTGTTCAGCGTCAATGTTTAACCGGGGTATATGTTTGTCCCTTTGAAAATCAAATGTTATATTCTTATGAGCATCTTGAAAGAGAATGACAGAATCTTCAACAACTTTGTTGAGATCATTTGGAGAGGGGTTTGTAACAGGTACCCTGGCAAAACGTGAAAATTCATTTACTAAATTCTTAAGAACGTCAACCTGATTACTGATTGTTCTGGTACATTCCTGGAATACGGCGCCGTCTTCCCCATTAATTTTATTTCCATATTTTTTCTGCAGTCTCTCAGCGGAAAGTTTAACAGGTGTCAATGGATTTTTTATCTCATGGGCTATTCTCTTTGCAACCTCTCGCCAGGCGGCAACCCTTTCAGCTTTTTGAAGCTGAGTAAGGTCTTCAAAAACGACAACTATACCCATATAATTACCACCGTCATCTTTTAATATCGTCATCGCTGCCAGAATCGTCAGCATCCTGTCTTTGAGCATTAACTGGATTTGCTTTTCAACAAAATCACTGCCACTTCTCTTTAGCTCCAATAAAAATTCACGTACCAGATGCAAATGTTCGACTTTTAAAACCTCTCCATACTTTTTGTTCAGAACTTTCTCGGTTTGTATGCCAAGCATTTTCTCGGCTGCTTGATTTATCGTACTGATTATGCCGTTTCGGTCTATCGAAACCACTCCGGCTGAAACATGACGAAGAACTGTTTCCATATATTTTCTGCGCTGCTCAAGATCTATATTCGCCCGTTTCAAACCTTCACTATTTATTTTAAGATCCTTTGTCATTTTATTAAAAGAATCAGCAAGAACACCTATCTCATCATCGGCAAAAACATCAATATGATAGTCCAGGTTACCCCTGGCTATTTCATCTGTCGCATCTGCAAGATCCTGCACAGGGCCTGTTATTCCCTTCGCTAAAAAGATACCAAACCACGTTGCAGAAAATATGATCAATAGAGTTACAATGGAGAGAGTAATAATGTAACTTAACTTAATAGGATTTTTCAGGAGGGTTAATTGTTTGTATTCTTCATTTGTCTTGGAGATGACAGACATTTTGTCAACAAGATTTTTACTCATATAATAACTTACAATGACGACTCCTATGACTTCTTTTGGATCGAAATTCGAAAAGATAGGGGCTAATCCATTGATCAGATCTCCTGTACTGATAGATTGAACCGTCGATACTTCCTTGCCCATAAAAACACCTTCTAGGATTTTAGGTGAAAATTCCATGGGTGGAATATCAGGATTATTTTGATCTTTAAAAAACAACCTTTCCTTCCTGTTATCAAAGTATACTTCTGCTGATCCAAGGTTATAATTTTTCTGTCTCTGTTCTATCAAAGTCTTCAGGTAATTTGTTTTTTCCTTTTCATACAGTTTATTCTCAGTAATTTCATGACTAAGCTGCTTCGCATAGTATTTTGCGGAATCGGCAAAATGCTGATAATAAATTTGCGCAACTTCAAGGGATTGATTAAGGGCGCTACTCATTTTAATGTTAAACCAGTTGTCAATGCTATAAGAAAGAAATTGAATAGCAACCAGGAAAAGTACTACTGTGGGAATCAAGGATAAACTAACAAATGCAGCAACAAGCTTTGTTCGAAGTTTTGAACCAAGTATTCCACGCCTTCTTTCAAATATAAGCTTAACAACATTTCTTACAATCAGAAAAATAAGAAGAATAATGAGAATAACATTTATATTAATAAGCCCGAAGATCAAAACCTCACTTGAAATAGGAGCAAGTTCCTCAATGTGAGCAAGATGACTTTCAAGGTAAGTCAGACCAATAATAAAAATTACGGTGATAAATATTATTATTCTTTCTCTTTTGCGTTTTTTAAATTCATTAACCATATACTTACTGTCTTGACTATCCATTTGTCTCTATCTTTTACCCTTGAACCCTTAGCCTGTGGTTAATATAGAAAATCCTCTCTGTACCAATCAGTCTCAAAATCCCACAGAGAAACAAAAAAGAAAACATATTCCATGTGCAAAGGAAGTCGCACTTTTTCCAACTGTGCTTTAACCCTCACATAATATTTCTTATCCCTGATCAATGCATTCATCGGCGCAACAACAATACCATTTAAATCCGATATTGCCACCTTAGCTTTATGAAAATTTTCAAATTGCTCAGGTTCCTTTCCGTCACCGTTAAATGAAACAAAAAAAGTCTTTTTTACATTATCGTATTTAATCGTGTGCTTTATCTCAAGGGTAGAAATCTCTTTATCAAACCAGAATTTACGTTCACGATATAATTCAATATAAAATGTAAAAGTTGTTGGAATCCCAGCTAAAATAGCGTTTTCCATCTTTGTTGTAAAACAATTTTCCACCTTGAAATAGACGAGCACATTTTTAGAGGTGTTTGTGATCAGGAGATTTGTAATCTTTGCCTCTGTGGCGACGGATTTAAAAGGCAGGCCAAATAATAATAAAACAGATAACAGCCCTATACGTAGAGCATTTTTGGACATGTAACTAACCTGATAAATTGAATTTTGTCCCGACAATATAATTTCTCGACAAGGCATCTTAAGAAACAGAGAAATAAAAAGCAAGGGTTATTTATTGTCCATCCAGAAATGGATTCTTCAAAAAAAGGACACTAATCAGTTTCCCATTCAGAGATGAGCAATTTTTCGTAAGGTCAAGAAAATCAAGGGATTACGCGGAGGCGTACTAACCCAAGTTTAACCTCATTCCGAATATAACTACAGTGATATCGGGTGGTTAAACCTGAATGGGTAAATTTATGGTCACTACATTTGACAATTTTGTAAAAAGCTCCATTATGCCATTTAGCGGCATTATAATGGAAAGTAACTTTTACAAAGCATGTTTAAGGCCGATG
>JAGGSD010000174.1 GCA_021159265.1 Syntrophobacterales bacterium
TTTTTTTTCGTGGTTTCGTGATTGTTTTTAATTCTTTTGCCAATTTTGCACGAACTTTACAATTAACGGACTAACCCAGATAAACTGGAAATTCGAAATTCGAAGCACGTTCGACTGAGCTCACGCCGAAGCCATTTTTGCAAGAATATTACAATTAAGGGACTATAAGGAAAGATGCAAAATGAAAGACGAAGAGAAAACGATAGAACAAATCATAGCTGAATTGGACGACATGGAAAAAAAAGCTGCCGGTAAGAAATTCGAAGAACAAAATGATGACTCTGAAAAAGATGTTACTTTTGCAGAGGGAGAATTTCAACAGCCTCATGAAAAGACACGTGAAGTCAAAACAGGTGACGAATCAACAGGACACTCTGAGGAACAAGGGCCGGAAGAGCAATTGGAAGAGGTAATCAGTGAAGAATCGTTTGATCAAATGTTTCCGGAAGAATCATCTGGAAAATCCCTGTCCGAAGAACCGGGAGGAAAACCTCCTGAGGGACTGCCAACACCTCCTGAGAAAAGAGTATCAATGCGTGTTTCGCGACTGGCAGTATTTCTTGGCATAGTTTTAGTAGCGGGGGCCTTATCTGCTCTTTTCGTTTATCCTACAATGTACGAACATCGTTCAATGAAATACGGAGATAAAACATATCCTGTAAAAATAAATAGGATTACCCGGAGCGTACAATATTATGATGGGAATGAATGGCGTAGTAAACCCTTGACGAGAATTTCGTCTTATAAAGGTTCTATTTCCGCTGAGACTTCTCCTGCGATTGTTGAAAAAACTCCCGCAAAGACTAAGGTGGTTGCTCCGTCAAATGCCCCTGTGAAAATACCTCAAGTTGCACCAGCGGTTACTTCTGAAGAGACTCATGTTTCAGGTGGAAAGCCTCTTGCTAAGAAAGAACCGGAAAAAACTGCAAAGGTGACAGAAGATACAATAACTGAGCAAAAGTTGGTTTCTCGGGATAAAAAGAGAACAAAAGTCGACAAAGAAAGTGGTGTAAGCACTCAGGAAAAGCCGTACACAATCCAGATTAGTTCTATGCGAAGTTTGATTTTAGCGGAGATGCTTTTGAAGGACCTGAAAAAGAAGGGGATAGATGCTTTCATGCACAAATTTGAAACCAGGAACCAGGGTATCTGGCACGTGTTATTCATCGGACATTTTACTGATGGGGGAACGGCTGCAACATATATGAAGGAAGAAAAAATAAAAGATACTTATCCTGGCAGCTTTGTTCGAAAAGCGCCGCGTTATGTGCCTGATATGAGAAAATAACAAAACACGCGAACAGGTCGCTTCGCTCATCAGAATTACAGTGCCTGTCACTTTGAATCCTTCGCTTACTGCCATTGAGATACCAACAAATTGAGACCTTTGCAAAACGCCCCCTTTCGCCCAATTTCTGCGTCAGACTCAAAATTTAATCCTCGAAATACTCAATGTATTCCTGTGGTTAAATTTTTCGTCTTCCTTGAACTTGAACGAAATTAAGCATTTTGCAAAGGTCTCCAAATTACAAGACTTCTTAACAGTTTTTTACCGGCCTGTAAATAAGATAAGCGGCATCACTACTGTCCGGTTAATCTGAATTTTTGGCAATTTCCAACAGCAAGTTATTGAATTTATTTTAACAGTGAAAATCTTGTCCTGAGGGCAGGGTCAGAGTTCAGTGGCTTTGCCATCTGGACAGTAATTTGTTACTCCAAGGTTGAGTTGCCTCCATAACAACTACAACCAAGGAGTAACAAAATGAGCAGATTCCGTAAACTATCACAAACGCTATGGCATTGCCATCAAGCAAGCTTTAATTGACACCGAGACTAATATCTGTTATTTAAACCTCGATTTCCCCTTGGGTTGAGAGACAAAGAATTATAAGAGATAAACGTATGAAAGAGGTGTCGCTGCATGAAAGATGCTGAAAAAGCATTACTTATTGATGCTCTGGCAAACAATCCTCATATTGGAATCACTATCATTAATAAAGACGGTATAGTTGTGTCCAGAAATAAAGTCAATGAAGACGTAACCGGAATAAAAAACACGGATCTGATAGGGAAGCATTTCTCGCAGGTGTTCCACTGCAAGGAATTGCTGGAGGTTCTGGAAAAAGGTATTCCCAAATTCGGTCAACCATTGAAAACTGTAAACGGGACTCAAGCTGTAATCCATCGCATTCCTCTCAGGATAAACAATGAAATTATCGGAGCCGCATCTGTCACAACTTTCAAGGATGCAAGGGATATGGAAAACCTCCTTGCTAAATACGATTTTGTAAAAAACAAGCTAAAGCACTATGACCGTGAATTACGCAAATTGCGGGCGGCAAAGTATAGCCTTGAAAACATCATCGGTGAAAGTGATGAGATTGTAACAAACAAAAAATTGGCCGAAACATACGCCCAGGGCAACTCTCCTGTGTTAATTACCGGAGAAACCGGCACCGGTAAGGAACTCTTTGCGCACGCTATACATCTGGCAAGTCCCAGAAGAAACGGCCCGTTTATCCGCGTAAATTGCGGGGCAATACCGTCCGAGCTCCTGGAAAGCGAACTCTTTGGTTATGAAGAAGGCGCTTTTACAGGCGCCAGAAGGGGTACAAAGGTAGGAAAATTTGAGCTGGCGAATCACGGCACAATTTTCCTCGATGAAATCTCATTGTTAACCATGCCGATGCAACCGAAACTGTTGACAGTTTTGCAAAACCACGAAATAGAAAGAATCGGGGGGAACAGGGTCATGAAGATTGATTTCCGCGTAATCTCAGCCACAAACCAGGATCTCAGGCAAATGGTTGAAGAAGGGACATTCAGGAATGATCTTTACTACCGTTTGGGTGTTCTCAATCTTGACATTTCGCCCTTAAGAGAAAAAAAATGCGATATTAAAATTCTTGTCAAGCATTTTATTGAGTTTTTTAATAGTGAATATGGATTCAATATCAGTGAAATTGATCCGGACGTAATGGATATCCTGTCTAAGTGGGCCTGGCCGGGGAATGTGCGGGAACTACGGAATATCGTGGAAAGGGCTGTTCAGGTAAGCGATAAGAAATGCATCAAGGCCAATAACCTGCCGGACTATATGGTGTCTAACTGGGAATCCACGTCTTTGCAATATCCAACCGGACATAATACTAATACTCTCAAAAATTCAAAAAATGGGGTTGAGAAAAAATTGTTGGAATCAGCGCTTGTTTCCAGTAACTGGAACAAATCCAGGGCAGCAAAACGGCTCGGAATCTCAAGGGCGCTTTTATATAATCTGATCAAAAAGTATGATTTACGAGGACAGATTCACAGGCAATTGCAATGACGTATAACCTAACCCGGACAAGCCGGAACCAAACAAGATATATTTTTATCACGAAAACACGAAAAAGAAAATTTAATTTCGCACTTTCTTTTTTTT
>JAGGSD010000271.1 GCA_021159265.1 Syntrophobacterales bacterium
CGATATTGTTTCGAGTTTCGATATTCGATATTCGGATTTAAGTTTAGCAAGAACTAATCAGCCATAATGAAATTCTTTTGCCATTTTTGCAAAGGATATTACAACTAAGGGATTATTGTATCCCTGCGGCCTTCGTCGAGCCTTCGGCATGAGCTCAGTCGAACCGTTAGAATCTTCGCCTTCCTTAACCCTGCAAAAAAATTTCTCATTCTCGGACAGCTTCCAGGAGAGCCTTGCTATCCCTGTGGCTTCGCCGTGAGCTCACGCCGAAGCCAGTTTTACACGAACCTTACAACCAAGAAACTAAATCAATAACTTTACATGCGCGATTATCACTGTGTTTTGCAACAGCTATCTGTTATCTCTTGTAGAAAAATCTTATATGAGTAAAGGCTCGAAAAGAGTCTGTTTGCTTAAACTTATCTCGGATTTTGGGCAAAGTTCCTTCTGGACATTTTGTGGATAATTATGATAAAAAGATTTTCGATATGAGTAAATGCTGTGTGTACCGGTAAAGAGGAGAAGTTGTTGTGAGCAACGACAAGATAAATCATCTTAAGGAAAAGATCCGTTTATATGAAGCTGTTCTCAACAGTATTCTGACAGGTGTAATAATTACAGATTCAGAGGGTTATGTCATCTTTTTCAGTGAAACCTATGGAAAATTTCTAGATGTGGATCCAAAGGCGCAAATAGGTAAATATTGTACCGAAGCGGTTAAAAATTCAAGGATGGCCATTGTAGCCAAAACAGGTATCGCTGAAACATTCCAACCTCACCAAATCATGAATCAGGATATGGTGGTTCAGCGAATTCCGATTCGGATCGATGGTAAACTTGTAGCGGTCTTTGGACAAGTTATGTTTGAAAATATTAAAGATGTACAGGTTCTGGCAAGTAAGCTTAATTTATTAGAATCGAAGGTAAAATTCTATGAAAAAGAACTGGAAGACTTGAGATCATCAAAATACGGCCTGAAGAACATAGTAGGACAGAGTCATAGCATAATCGAACTTAAAAAACAGGTCCTTAAAGCAGCCAGAGTTAATATTCCCGTTCTCTTGACGGGAGAAACCGGCACAGGGAAAGAACTTTTTGCCCATGCCATACATAGTGCCAGTAAACGACGGAAATCTCCTTTCGTTCGATTGAATTGCGCTGCCATTCCTAAAAATCTTCTTGAATCAGAGCTCTTCGGTTATGACCCAGGGGCCTTCACTGGGGCTGGGGTAAAGAGCAAACCGGGGAAGTTTGAATTGGCACACCAGGGATCAATATTTCTTGATGAGATAGGCGAGCTCCCCCTGGAATTACAACCTAAACTGCTACGTGTTATAGAAGAAAGGGAGGTGGAAAGATTAGGAGGAACCCGCGTCATAAAAACTGATTTCAGACTGATTGCAGCCACACATCAAAATTTAGAAGAGTGCGTTAAAAAAGGAAGTTTCAGGGAAGATCTGTACTATCGGTTGAATGTAATTCCGTTGCGGATACCGCCACTTCGGGAGAGAAAAGAAGATATTTCGACTACTGCCAGGCACCTTCTCACAAAACTTAATAGGGAATTCGGGTCGAGTGTAAGCAAAATATCTCCAGAGGTAATTCAAATATTTGAAAATTATGACTGGCCTGGAAATGTTCGGGAATTAGCCAACACTTTAGAAAGAATTCTGTATTCCATTGACGGACTTGAAAATGTAATCAGGGTTGAACATCTTCCAATTGTTTTTCGCGGTTTAAAAGAGAAATCAAAAAACACACGAGGCACATTATTAAGAACAATTGTTGAAAACTCTGAGAAAGATGCTTTGATCAAGACATTGCGCCTGTCTAACAATAACAAAAATAAGGCTGCTAGAATTTTAGGAATACACAGAACAGCCCTGTATAAAAAAATGAAGAAATATAACCTTTCACTAACCTCATAATAAAGTAGTGTAGCCAGCCATCTATATGTAGTCTATTATCTATACTTCTTTATCATTCTTTAATTATAAGTTAATTCAATGCTACATGGATCGAGTGTAGTCGAATAACTACACTTTACCGTGTGTCAACGTAACCTCTCATTATCCAAAATAAGATGTGAATACAACGAGTTATCTACGTAGCAACAATGATGGCGTATTGTTTGCATAATTAATTTTACTGTAATTTAGTATATTGTAAGGTTTGAATTGAAATTCTTTATAATTTCGTTTTAGCGGAAGGTGATGGGGGCATCTTTATGTGTATTTTCAAAAGGTGCAGCCCCCCGTTGTTTCGGCAGCTAATTAATATGATTGGCACCGATATAAATGAAAGAGGGATATGAAATGAAAGGTAAGGAAATACAAAATATAGGAGTAATTGGAACAGGTACCATAGGATCGAGCTGGGCAACCTTCTTTGCAGGTAAGGGACTGAAAGTTAAAATGTTTGACATAGACAGTGCAATATTGGGTACGGGGGTTCAAAAAGCAAAGGGCAATCTGGAGGCGCTTGTGGGATATGGATTAATCCAGGAGTCTATAGTTGACGAGCTGAAGAGAAACATTCACCCGGTGGATAGTGTCGCACAATTATTAGAAGAAACTGATTATGTACAGGAATCAACTCTGGAAAATTATGAAGTCAAAATAAAGGTATTTTCGGAGCTTGATGATATAGCTTCTCCGCAGGCGGTTCTTGCCAGCAGTTCTTCCGGACTGCTGATGTCTGAAATTCAAAAAGCAACTAAAACTCCCGGACGTTGCCTTATCGCCCATCCTTTTAATCCTCCCCACCTGATACCGTTGGTTGAACTTGTGCCGGGAAAACAAACAAATCTCCAGGTAGTTGAGAACGTAAAGGTCTTTTTTGAAAGCCTGGGGAAAATCCCTGTCGTGTTGAAAAAGGAAGCAAACGGACATATCGCGAATCGTTTGGCGGCAGCCCTGTGGAGGGAGGCTATAGATCTCGTTATTACAGGAGTGGCCAGTGTTGAGGATGTAGATAAAGCTCTCTATGCCGGTCCCGGCATTCGATGGGCACTTATGGGTCAACACCTGATCTATCACTTAGGGGGCGGAGAAGGAGGTTACAGGTATTTTATCGACCATATTGGCAAGGCATTTGGTACTTATTGGAAAGAAATGGCAACGTGGAGTGAAATTTCAGATGAATCCAGAGAATTGCTGGTAAAAGGTGTGGAAAAATCTATGGGTGATAAAAATCTTGGAGAACTTGCCAGGTGGCGTGACGAAAAGATTATCGAATTGTTAAAGGTTATATACGGTTAACATATCATATCATAAGATCATTGTTAGTAATGTTTTTGGAAGTTCAGGAGGATGGAATTATGGCAGAAGGCAAGATTGATCTTCAAGAGCCT
>JAGGSD010000375.1 GCA_021159265.1 Syntrophobacterales bacterium
AATATCTCTGTCAAATGATACACCTGACGGCTCGACTGAGCTCACGCCGAAGGCTCGCCGAAGACCACAGGCGGTGCCGGTTGTTACTTTTTTACTCTTTGTGCCTCTGTGCCTTTGCCGCTTTGTGCCCCCCTGAGTAGTTACGAAAAAATAATCACCCCGGAAAAGATAATTGATTGAAGCAGGGATGGAAAATACTTCAGTTTATGGCAGAACTCATCGCTGTTGGCGCAGGCAGTAAAAACAAGATAGCCGTCCATGGCTTGAAACTTGAAATTGGAAAGTAGAAATCTGGGAGACCTGCCTACGGGCGCCTGCCTGTGCCAGTACGGCAGACAGGGGCACGCACAGGCAGAGATGAAACGAGTTTACAAAAGGAATTACAGCTAACCACTCGACCAAACCTTGACAGTTTCGTAAAAAGTCAAAAAACTCCCTCTCCCTTGATGGGAGAGGGTAGGGGTGAGGGTGATAACACCGCTATTTCAAGTATTTATGTTCCCCTCCCCTTTATCCCCTCCCACTAGGGGAGGGGAAATCCGACTTTTTACGAATGCATCAAACCTTGACAATACATAAAGTATGAAGGCCAAATTTCCAGTTTCTATTTTCTAATTTCAACGTTTCGTGAACGTTTACAAAACAAGGATCAAGGAAAAACCTTTAGCCTTTGACCTTGAACCTTTGCGGCTTTGCCGCATTAGTACCTGACGCTAAAATCAGTAAAATTTCCCGTGAAGAGTTCCTCTGTGGTTTTGACCTCTTGTACAGAGGAAAACTCCGGACCGATTTTACACCATTCTATCATTTTGTTGACGTTTTCTTCTTTCCCTTCGAAAACGCATTCAACTCTGCCGTCTCTGAGATTCATTACCCAGCCTTTCAGATTGAAACTTTTGGCATAACGCCGGGTTTCTGCCCGGTAGCATACCCCCTGAACCTTTCCGGATACAAAAACGTGAACTCTTTTCATTGCGGTGTTTCCTTTATCAAATCCAGGAAATCATCCTCAGATATTGTAGTTATATTTAGTTGTTGTGCCTTGCCGAGTTTGGAACCCGGTGATTTTCCAACGACAACGTAATCGGTATTTTTTGTTAACGAAGCTGAAACATTTCCGCCTAAAGATTCAACAATGTCCCTGGCCTTGCTTCTCGGGAAACTTTCAAGCGTTCCCGTGAAGAGAAAGGATTTTCCTGTAATCTTAGATGGTTTTTTCTCGGTTGCATTTCGTGGTTTTACCCCAGCCTTTCTGAGTTTTTCAATCATTTTAGAATTGGAAGAAAGTCGAAAATATTTTGTGATGCTTCCCGCAACCTCAGGACCTATCCCTTTGATGGAAGTTAATTCGTCCTCTGTTGCTTTTATCAGATTATCCAGGGTAGAAAATTCTTTTGTCAGGATTTTTGATATATGTTCTCCCACATGTCTGATTCCCAGGGCGAAAATAAATTTGTCCAGAGGAGGGCTTTTTGATCCTTCAATTGAAGCCAGCAGGTTTTCAACCGACTTATCTGCCATTCGTTCCAGTGCGATTAAATCTTTTTTAGTGAGATAATAGAGGTCTGCAGGATCATTAATAATATTTTCATCAAGCATTTGCGATATTATTTTTTCACCCAATCCTTCTATATCCATGGCTCCCCTTGACACAAAATGTATGATATTCCCCCTGATCTGGGCCGGACAATCAAAATTAATACACCTGCAGGCTGACTCGCCTTCGAGACGAACCACTCTGGAGCCACATGAAGGGCAGGTCTCCGGCATGTGAAAGATCCTTTCACTGCCCGTGCGCTGAGGTTTTATAACTTTTACGATTTCAGGAATTACATCGCCAGCTCTTTGCACGATTACCGTGTCACCGATGCGGATATCCTTTTTATTTATTTCATCCTGGTTATGCAATGTTGCGCTGCTTACCATCACACCGCCAATCGGCACGGGTTTCATTTTTGCAACGGGGGTAAGGACACCTGTTCTGCCAACCTGTACAATAATATTTTCTATGCTTGTTGTAGCCTGAGTGGGCGGGAACTTGCAGGCAATGGCCCAGCGAGGACTTCTTGAAACAGTGCCCAGGCGGGCCTGTGTTTCCAGAGAATCAACTTTTATGACGATACCATCGATCTCATAGCCCAGATCTTCTCTCAAAAGGGCCATCTCGTCATAGTATTGGATACACTCATTTATATCCCCTGCTTGTTTAACATGAGGATTAACTTTGAAACCCCAGTCCGCAAGGGTCTGGAGAATTTCCCATTGATTCTTAAATGTTTTGCCTTCTGCATAACCAATAGCATAGCAAAAAATATCAAGCGGTCTTTTTGCCGTAACCTTAGGGTTTAACTGGCGCAGCGATCCGGCCGCCGCATTTCTCGGATTTGCAAAGACAGTTTCTCCGGCATCACTCCTGAGCTTGTTGAGTTTGTTGAAAGAATCGATTTCTATAATAACTTCTCCACGAATTTCAATTTTATCAGGGATATCTGAAGCGTTTTTTATTTGCAGGGGAAGGGAGTGTATTGTCTTAAGGTTTTGCGTAACATTTTCACCTGCTGTTCCATCGCCCCTGGTTGCTCCGGCGGTAAAAATTCCACCTTCGTAAATCAAATTAACCGCTACACCATCAAGCTTTGGTTCGACAACAAAAGAAATGTCATTTGCGTTACCAGATAATTTGTTTATGCGCTCATTAAAATCCAGGATGTCATCTTTAGAAAAGGCATTTGAAAGGCTCAACATGGGCGTAAGGTGGGTGAAGGTGTCAAATTTTTCAAGAGGCGCTGCTCCGACACGCTGGGTTGGAGAATAAGTTGAATCGATATAATCAACGTATTTATTTTCAAGTTGAATCAATTCTATCATCAACTTATCATATTCAGCATCCGATATTTCAGGATCATCAAATTGATAATAGCGCTCATTATGATAATTGATTAGATCACGGAGTTCTTCTATTCTTTTGAGTGCGGCTTTTTCTTCGATCATTTGACAAGTTTCAAATATGGGGGCTTGCTGTTCTGGGTTTTCTTATCGTTGGGTTCGTTTTTCTGGCGATGTATGATTTGTTCATTAAAAATATGGTTTTTTACCCTTACAGAATTTATAATAAAAAAGATAATGACCGCTTTTTCCCATTCCTTTGTGGTATCAAACTGTTCCATTTTATTTTTGTATTTGCCCCACAAACCGGCAAGAGATGATTCATCAAATGCAAGTATCTTTTCTGCAATATCATCTAACACTTTCTCAAGCACTTCGCGCTCCATTATTTGATGGTTTCGTAAAAAGCTCCATTATGCCGTTTAGCGGCATTATAATGGAAAGTAACTTTTACAA
>JAGGSD010000133.1 GCA_021159265.1 Syntrophobacterales bacterium
GCGCCTGCCTGTGCCGCCTGCACGGCAGACAGGTGCGGACACGCACAGGCAGGCACGCAGACAGGTCAGGCTCAAATTTTAATTCTCGAAATATTCAATATATTCCTGTGGTTAAAATTTTCGCCTTCCTTGAACAAAATTGAACATTTTGCAAAGGTCTCAAGATGTAGGCACGTAGCTCAGGGGGAGAGCGCCATCCTGACGCGGTGGATGTCCAGGGTTCAAATCCCTGCGTGCCTACCATTAAAATAGCATTTATCATGAGGGAAAGGAAGGGCATCACCAAGGAATTTACCGATGATGCCCTTTCTTTAGTCGAATTAAAGTGTTACACAATACTATCGCAAAATCCGGGCTGAATAGAGTCTTTATTCATAACAACTGTGTTTTTTGCGCAGATGTTGGTATCAGCAGTGAAAAGGTACAAGGTGCAAGGACAAAGGATCAAGGACAAACCTTTAACCTTTGTGGTTTTGCCGCCTTAGGAATTGTATGATGAATGAAATTCAAATTACATTGCCCGATGGTTCCGTCGTGAAGGAGCCTGCCGGGAAAACGGTGAAGGAAATCCTGTCATCCTGGAAGGAAGATGCGGTTAAATCCGCCGTAGTGGCCAGGGTTAACAATACCCTGGTGGATCTGAGCTTTCCTGTCGAGGAAGATGCTTCTATTGAAGTTGTTGACATTACTTCTCAAGAAGGATTGGCTACGTTAAGGCACAGCATATCTCACGTAATGGCGGAGGCTGTTCAGGATATCTTTAAAGAAGTCAAGGTTAGTATAGGTCCCTCCATTGAAGATGGTTTTTATTATGATTTTGAATATGAAGGTACGTTTACCCCTGAGGATCTTGAAAAAATAGAAAAAAGAATGGCGGAGATTGTCGCCGCTGATAGTCCCTTTGTGCGCAAAGAAATATCAAGAGAAGATGCCGTTGCCTTGTTCCGGGATAAAGGAGAGTCATATAAAGTTGAACTTCTTAACGATCTTCCCGCTGACGTGACACGCGTAAGCCTTTATAGCCAAGGTGATTTTGTTGATCTGTGCAGGGGGCCCCATATACCGTCTACGGGAATGATTAAAGCTTTTAAGCTCTTGAGCGTTGCAGGAGCATACTGGCGCGGGGATGAAAAGAATAAGATGCTCCAGCGTATCTATGGAACAGGATTTGCGACAGAAGAACAATTAGCGGAATATCTTTCGCTGGTTGAAGAGGCAAAAAAGAGGGATCACCGTAAGCTGGGCAGAGAGCTTGACCTTTTCCAGGTGAACGATGAAGCTGGCCCCGGGCTGATTATATTCCATCCGAAAGGGGCTCTGTTGAGAACGATTATTGAGGATTGGGAAAAAAAAGAACATCTGAAGCGTGGTTATGATATTGTTATGGGTCCCCAGATCTTAAAGGGAGATCTTTGGAAAAAGTCCGGTCATTTCGACCATTATCGTGAAAATATGTATTTTACTGAAGTGGAAGGCCAGTTATATGGTATAAAGCCTATGAACTGTCTGGCCCATATGTTGATCTATAAATCAAAAATACGGAGCTACAGAGACTTGCCCGTCAGGTATTTTGAACTTGGCACGGTTCTCAGACATGAAAAAACCGGTGTGCTCCATGGACTTATGAGGGCTCGCCAGTTTACTCAGGATGATGCACATGTATTGTGCACCCCGGAGCAGCTCAATGATGAGATAAGAGCAATCGCTAACTTTGTCGATGATGCGATGAAGATATTTGGCTTTGAATATGAAATCGAATTGAGTACGAGGCCTGAAGATTCCATAGGCTCCGATGAAGATTGGAAGTTGGCAACGTCTGCTCTGGAACAGGCTCTCACAGATAGTAACATGAATTATGATGTTAATGAAGGAGATGGAGCGTTTTATGGGCCGAAAATAGATTTTAAGTTAAAAGACGCCCTTAAAAGAAAATGGCAATGTGCGACTATACAGTGTGATTTTACGTTACCGGAGAGGTTTGATTTAACCTATGTCGGCCCTGATGGAGAAAGACGCAGACCTGTAATGCTTCACAGGGTTATACTTGGCGCCATAGAACGATTCATGGGAGTATTGATTGAGCATTATGCCGGAGCCTTTCCAGTATGGTTGTCACCTGTCCAGGCAATAATATTTACGGTAACAGACAGACATAGTCCTTATGGAGAAGAGGTTTACAGGCAGTTGTTAGATGCGGATGTACGTGTGCAGAGGGATTTCAGAAACGAAAAGTTGGGTTACAAAATCAGAGAAGGACAAATGCAAAAAGTTCCCTATATGCTGGTTATCGGTGATAAAGAAGTTGAATCGAAGACGATTTCTCCACGGCAAAGAGACGGCAAAAATCTGGGTGCCATGAGTGTTGACAATTTTATCTCTCTCGTTAAGGAAAAATGTGGCAGGTATGAGTAAAGAGTAGTTTCGAGTTTCGAGTCTCGGGTTTTAACTTTACACTCGAAACTCTTCAGGAGGTGACACATAGCTAAGAAATATAGAATTAACAAGGAAATCACTGCAGGCAGTGTCAGAATGATTGATGCTGATGGGGAACAGTTGGGCGTAATGTCTATTACAGATGCCTTGGCTGAGGCAGGAAAGGCGGGAGCCGATCTTGTAGAGGTAGCGCCCAATTCTTCACCGCCGGTCTGTCGAATCATGGATTACGGTAAGTACAGGTATCAGCAAACCAAAAAACTTCATACCGCGAAGAAAAGTCAGACAACTGTTCAATTAAAAGAGATCAGAATAAGGCCTAAAACCGAAGAACATGACAGGCAAGTCAAGCTTAAACATATCAAAAGATTCCTTGGGCAGAACAACAAAGTTAAGATAACCATGATGTTTAGAGGCAGAGAAATCATTTATACAGATCTTGGCAGAAAAGTAATGGAAGAAATCAAAAATGAATTGGAAGATTTATGTACTATAGACCAGCATCCGAGACTCGAAGGTAGAAATATGATTATGATTGTCTCGCCGAAAAAATAATGACACAGAGGTGATTTAATGCCGAAGATGAAAACACATAGAGGAGCAGCTAAGAGATTCAAACTTACAGGTACCGGTAAAATCAAAAGAAATAAGGCGTATGCAAGCCATATCCTGACTAAAAAAACGCGTAAGAGAAAGAGAACTCTCAGAAAAGCTGATTTGTTGGACAAAAGGGATATGGGAAGAGTTAAAAAGTTGATTCCTTATACATGACTCCGTTGATTTAAGATCTTTTCGCTCAATCTCTGCGTTATGCTCAAAAAATAATCCTCGGAATATCAACTATATGCCTG
>JAGGSD010000301.1 GCA_021159265.1 Syntrophobacterales bacterium
ATCTAAACGGGAAAGAGTTAAACTTTTTACAATAAAGTTAATGCCACTTCTGTGGCGTTGATGTTTTGAACATTTGAATATTAGAAATTAGGATTTGTTTCGCATTTAGTGCTTCGAATTTCGAATTTCCAGCTTATCTGGGTTAGGGGTTGGTTAATCGATAACTTCCAAGAAAAACACAAGAGGAAACGAAAATGCTAGTCATAGAAGATTTAAAAGTCAAACTCGGGGACAAGGAAATCCTGAAGCATATAGATCTTAAGATTAAGCGTGGCGAAACTCATATTTTGTTCGGCCCAAACGGATCCGGCAAGACCTCACTTTTAATGACCATCATGGGATATCCTCAGTATGAAGTCGTCGCAGGAAAAATATTCTTTAAAGGACAGGATATCACCCACATGAGTATTAATGAGAGGGCTCGATTGGGTATCGGAATGTCATATCAACGTCCCCCCAGTATCAAGGGTTTGAAAACAAGACAGATGATTCAGATCTGTTCCAATAATGAAGTAGATGTTGATGATCTGGCTGAAAGGATAAATTTCTCAGACTTTTTGAAACGCGATATCAATGTCGGCTTTTCCGGAGGCGAGATTAAACGATCTGAGTTGCTGCAATTAATGGCCCAGGACCCTGATTTTCTCCTTTTTGACGAACCGGAATCCGGAGTTGATATGGAAAATATTTCACTTATTGGGAACACGATCAACCACCTCCTCCAACATGATCTGCATTCAACGCCTGACAAATCCAAGAAACAGATCATAAAAGAGCGGACAAAGATGGGTCTTATTATAACTCATACAGGAATTATTCTCGATTATGTGACAGCGGATAAAGGCCAGGTTCTCTACGATGGCATCCTGGCATGTAGTAGTAATCCCTCCGAAATCTTTAAACAGATAAAAGAAATGGGATACGAGGAGTGTATACAATGCGTGACTTAGACAAAAAAGCCGCTTCGGCAAAGGATAAAAAAGCAAAGATCGGTTCAGATATTGATCTCGATTCTTTCGCAGTGGAATCTCCGGAACATGAACGAATAGATGATTTAAACAAGCTTTCAGATGCGGACAAAGAACAGATGATCTTCTCCGGTGTGGACACAAGCGAAGAGGAAAGATCCGGTTCATATATTCAGAAAGATTCATCGGCGATTTTTTCTTTTTCACATGACGACGGACTGGAAATTATCCCAATCAAGGAAGCCCTTGAAAAACTGGATTGGATAAAAGATTATTACTGGAAACTGGCGTCCGTGGATACGGACAAATATACATCCCGCGCCCGTCTCGATCTGCACGACGGTTATGTTATCAGAGCCCTCCCCGGCAGCAAGATCTTCTTTCCCGCACAGACCTGTTTGTATTTAGAGAAGGAAAGCTCCTCACAACATGTGCATAATATTATCATAGCAGAGAAAGGTTCGGAGCTTCATGTTATATCCGGCTGCGCTGCAGCCGCCCACGTAACCAGAGGACTTCATATAGGTATCACGGAGTTTTACGTGAAAAAGAACGCGAAGCTGAGTTTTACCATGATTCACCACTGGGCGGAAGAGATGATGGTTCGTCCCAGGTCCGTCGCAAGAGTTGAGGAAGGGGGGCTTTTTCTCAGCAATTATGTCAGCATGAAACCAGCCAAATCCATCCAGACATATCCAACAACCTATTTAACCGGAAAAGGAGCCGTAGCACGCTTTTACAGTCTCCTTGTCGGAAGTCCCGGTTCAGAACTGGATATAGGCGGGCGCGTTTATTTAAAAGAGGAAGATACAAGAGCTGAAATTATTTCCCGTGCCATTACCAATGGTGGGAATATTACCTCGCGGGGAGATCTGATCGGTGAAGTACCCGGGGTAAAAGGTCATCTGGAATGCCACGGCCTTATTCTAAACGGCGGGATTATGCGCGCCATACCTGAGTTGACCGGCAAAGCTGACGGCGTGGAAATGTCACACGAAGCGGCGGTAGGCAAGATTGCTCAGGAAGAAATCCTGTACCTCATGTCACGCGGGCTGACGGAAGATGAAGCAACGGCAACCATAGTAAGAGGATTTCTCAATGTGGATATACCAGGCCTGCCTGCTCAACTCAAGGCAGAAATCGATCGCGCCGTGGAAATGAGTCAAAAAGAGATGATGTGAGTGGTAACGGTGTTTAATCAAACACTATGGTTTTTGAGCCGTAAACCAGTATCTTGTTTTTCAGATGAAGTCTAACTGCCTCTGCGAGGACGGTCCTTTCCAGATCTTTTCCCTTGAGCATCATGTCATCCACCGAATCTCTGTGTGTGATTTTAATTACATCCTGGGCAATTATGGGCCCGTCATCCAGTTTTTTAGTAACGTAGTGGCTTGTGGCGCCAATGATCTTAACTCCCCTGTCATAAGCTTGATTATAAGGATTGCCCCCGACAAATGCGGGCAGAAAAGAGTGGTGTATATTTATTATCCGATTGGGATATTCATTCACAAATCTGCCGCTCAGTATCTGCATATATCGCGCAAGGATAATCAAATCGATGTTATGTTTTTTCAGCTCCGCGATCTCTTTTTCTTCCTGTTCGGTTTTGTTTTCCGGGGTTATGGGATAGTGCCTGAAATTTAAACCAAACTGCCTGGTCAACGGTTTCAGGTCAGTATGATTACTGATAACAAGGGGAATTTCCGCTTTGAATTCTCCCATCCGGTGTCTCATTATAAGATCATTGAAACAGTAAGCATGTCTGGAAACAAATATGGCTATCTTCGGAACGTAATCGGAAAAATAAATATCCCATTCCATTTTGAATCTTTCAGCAAGTGGGTGAAAAGCATTTTTTATTTCTTTACGGGGAATCTCAAAACCATCGAGATCCCATTCGATTCGCATAAACAACACGTTCCCCGGTTGGGCTGTATGCTGTGCGGCATGTAAAATATTCCCCTTGTGATTAAAGATAAAATTCGATATTGATGCCACAATTCCCTTGGCATCAGGACAGGACAACAATAAAACAACAGTTGTTTGGTCCATTTTACACGCTCCTCCTTCATTATAAAGATTTGTCTTTTAGAACGTGTGCGACAATATATGGAAAATGACTCGTAGCGTCAAGAATAAACGGGTTATTTACTTCTTCTCGTGATAAATTCACAGCCTGAATACATATAGCCGTTTTGACCTGTCAAAACATTAGGCACCTAATTGTAAAGTTCGTGCAAAATTGGCTTCGGCGTGAGCTCAGTCGAACGGCAAAAGAATTAAAAACAATCACGAAACCACGAAAAAAA
>JAGGSD010000400.1 GCA_021159265.1 Syntrophobacterales bacterium
AAGTGCCGTCGATTCCTCCCAGTATCCGGATGATCTGTTAGCGGAGATGGCGTTTGCCGGCAGGTCGAATGTGGGGAAGTTCTCCCTCACCGATACCCTCGTGAACAGGAAAAAGTTTGCAAAAACAAGTAACAAGTCCGGACGCACTGCGGCAACAAAGAAGAGTTCTGGAGGGCGATAGAGGACGCCTGTTTTCCTGAACCATCCCCTGCTATGCGGCATTAAAGACCTTCCAAGTAAATCCCACGAAATTCACAATGGAACCGACATGTTTTCTTGACCCGGCGGGGGCAATTATGTAAAAGCCAGACAAGAGGTAGGAAAAAATGATAAAAACAGGTGAAATATCTCAACGTCTTTATGACTATCTGTCAAGTAAGGGGAAAGGGCTTGGAATAGAAGATGTCAGGATTGGCCTTGCGTATGCAGGCGTTAAATTGGAAGGCGATAGACTGGGATTGGCCGGCGTATTGAGGAATGAATTAAAACCGGAATGTACGACACTCAATGGAGCAGGAACTCTTACAACTTTAAGCGCGTCAAGTCTCTTAAAATACCTTGTTGATGGCAAGAACCCGCTGGACAAGGCGCTGGGTCTGGCTACGGCAAACGCCATCATCAATCCGGAAACTTCGGAGGAAGAAATCGACACGATTGGCTTGATGAATCTTGGCCCTCAAGACAATGTCGCCATGGTAGGATATTTTGGGCCTCTTGTCGGAAAGATAAAAGAAACGGGGGCAAATCTTTCTATTATAGAAAGGGATCCTGCCCGGGTTGAAATTATCGACGATAGAACAAAAGATGAAATACTGGGAAAGTGCACGGTTGCGGTTATTACTGCCACATCAATATTAAATGATACGCTGGAAGAGATTCTCAACAAGCTTGGAAATTCCAGGCATGTAGTCATTCTGGGCCCTTCCACGCCAATGTGCAGAGACGTGTTTCAGGGGACACCGGTGACCCATCTGGGCGGATCGGCGATACTGGATATACGGAAAATTATGCAGATTATTTCAGAAGGGGGGGGAACACCCGCAATGCGCCCCTGTCTGCGGTTCATAAATGTCTTGCTGAGGTGATGGCAATATGATTCCGATTGTTTCCATTGTGGGTAAATCGAATACCGGTAAAACCACTTTCATTGAAAGAATGATCCCCGAATTTGTGCGCAGGGGTTACCGTGTAGCTACGATCAAACATGGTGCGCACGGTTTCGATATAGATCATGAAGGAAAGGATACCTGGCGCTACAGAAAAGCAGGTGCCAACACGACCCTTATATCATCACCACAGAAAGTAGCCTTTATTGAAAGCGTCGATAAAGATCATGATATTGAGGAACTGACAGAAAAATATATAAGAGACGTAGATATTATTATAGTAGAGGGGTATAAGGGAAATCCGTATCCTAAGATCGAAATATTTCGCAAAGAGAGAAATGATGAATTGCTTTCTGCAGGGGATAATAATCTTGTGGCTGTCATAAGTGAGAGTCCGGTTGATATCGATGTTCCCTGTTTTAATATGAAAAATGTAAAGAATGTTATCGATATGATTGAAAAGGATTTTTTGAAATCAGAATGAGATACATATTTGCATCGTTACGAGACCATTAAAAGTGATTTCCCATGGATAAGACCAAATCAGGAAAAGAAAGAGATATCATTCTTGATTCCATTACAGATGGAGTCTTCACGATTGACCATCAATGGCGGATTACATCTTTCAATAAGGCAGCCGAAAGGATTACAGGTGTTTCCAGGGAAGAGGCCATCGGACAGCAATGTAGGGATGTATTAAAGGCTGATATATGTGAACGCGACTGTGCGTTGAAACATACTATGGCTACGGGAGAACCTGTTGCGGATAGGATAGTTCACATTATAAACGCCGATGGTGAAAGATCTCCCATTAGTATTTCCACTGCTCTCTTAAAAGATGAAAACGATAAGGTTGTTGGAGGTGTCGCGACGTTCAGGGATATCAGTCTTGTGGAAAAGCTCAGAAAGGAAATTGAACAGAGGTACACATTTGAGGATATTATATCGAAAAATCATGCCATGAATGAGCTGTTTCGCATCCTGCCGGATGTGGCGGAGAGTTTAAGCACCGTGTTGATTGAAGGAGAGAGCGGAACAGGAAAGGAACTCTTTGCCAGGGCAATCCACAATTTAAGCCCGAGAAAAAACAAACCTTTGATCGTCGTAAATTGCGGAGCCATGCCGGACACGTTACTGGAGTCTGAACTTTTTGGTTATAAAGCGGGGGCATTTACGGATGCAAAAAAGGATAAGCCCGGTCGGTTTAAACTTGCCCACAAGGGTACAATATTCTTAGATGAAATCGGTGATATATCGGCAGCCCTCCAGATTCGCCTGCTGCGTGTTCTCCAGGAAAAAACGTATGAGCCTCTTGGGTCGGTTGAAAGTGTGAAAACCGATGTCCGGATCATAGCGGCCACAAACAAAAAATTAGAAGAATTGATGAAAAAAGGAACGTTCAGAGAGGATCTTTATTACAGGATCAATGTCATCCGCCTTGAACTTCCCCCCCTGCGTGAACGAAAAGAAGATATTCCCCTGATAGTCGATCATTTCATCGGAACATTTAACAATATCCAGAATAAAGATATTACGGAAATTACAGATGAAGCACTTGCGTGCCTCATGTCTTATGATTATCCCGGCAATATAAGGGAATTGAAGAATATCATAGAGCGGGCTTTTATACTTTGCAAATCAAAAATAATTCAAAGGGAACACCTCCCGGAACCGGTTTGCAAATCAAACGGCATGGAATATTCCCAACATTCTGATATAGTGACATTTAAAGACATGGAGGCAATATTTCTGACCAACGCCCTGCGCAGAAATAACTGGAATCGGCTAAAGACAGCCAGAGAACTTGGTATTCACAAAAGTACACTTTTCCGGAAAATAAAATCTCTAAGCATAAGAATTCCTGAAGGAAAATAGGGGGCAAATTTCTTTTCCGGATGGGATAAACCTGAAAGCTGACATTTACAAGGCATGATAAGTCCTTTGCGAATCGCATTTATGCGACCCCGATATATTATAAGGGTTGCGTAACCGCAATTAATTTAAGTTTGTCAATCTTGTGGTACATTTCAACTAGTTATAATAATTAAGAAATATATAACTATCAAAAATCGGGGTTTTTGGTATAGTTTTTGTTGGTCCCTTAATTGTAAAGTTCGTGCAAAATTGGCAAAAGAACTTCTTTATGGCTGATAAGTCCTTGC
>JAGGSD010000420.1 GCA_021159265.1 Syntrophobacterales bacterium
AACGATGAGTTATTAATTTTCAGTCCCTAACCCAGATAAACTGGAAATTCGAAATTCGAAGCACGTTCGACGGTTCGACTGAGCGATTCGACTGAGCTCGTCGCAGGCTCGCCGAAGGCTGAGCTCACGCCGAAGTCTCACGTCGAAGCCATTTTTGCCTGCCTGGCCTGTGCGTGTCCGCACCTGTCTGCCGTGCAGGCGGCACAGGCAGGCGCAGGCAGGCAACACACAGGCAGGCACGAATTTTACGATTAAGGGACTAATAGCCGCTGTCTTTTACTGACAACTTTGCGGCCTTGCTGCATTTAGGTAAGCATACATGGCGCTGTTTATCACATTTGAAGGATCTGAAGGTTCCGGCAAGACTACCCAGATAAGGAAGGCTGGAAATTATCTGAGTAAAAAAAATATTCCCTTAATAATAACTGAAGAACCGGGTGGCACCCAACTCGGGAATGAACTGAGAAAACTACTCCTGAACAAAACATCCCTTAACATCTTCGAAAAATCTGAGCTCCTTCTTTTTGCCGCGGCAAGGGCCCAGCATGTAGAGGCAGTTATAATGCCGGCCCTTCGCGATGGCAGAGTGGTGCTATGCGATCGTTATTGTGACGCTACCATTGCATACCAGGGTTTTGGAAGAGGGTTAAAAATAGAAGATATTCGCTTGATTAACGATTTTTCGTCTCAATTTTTGAAACCTGATTTGACACTCTTTTTTGATATTCCTGTTGAAACAGGGCTTAAAAGAGCAGCGGCCAGAATATCTCAAATTACGGATTCTCCCGCAGAAGATCGCTTTGAGAAAGAAGATATACAATTCCACATGAAGGTGAGGGATGGCTATCTTGCGCTTATTAAAGACGAACCGGAAAGATTCCGTATCATAGATGCGTCAAGGGGAATTGAGGAAGTTCACCATGAAGTATGTTCCCATTTAGATAAATCGTTAAAGAGGCTAAAGGCTAAAGGCTAAAGCGGCAAAGCCGCAAAATTTTAAATTTTAAATGTTGAATTTTGATGAACTCGTAAAAAGTCGTCACTCCGGTGAAAACCGGAGTCCAAATGATCTACAACTACTTGAAAAGCCTGGATGCCGGCAGAAAATAAATTTGCAAATCGAATATCGGAAACTGATTCACAAACAATGATTTACGTTTTGCGAATTGCCCTTTCCGGCTTTACCGTCTTAGGAGAAAGTTTATGTCCTTCGAGAATATTTATGGACAGAACAAACAGATAGCCATATTAAAACGGGCAATAGAAACGGGGCGTGTTGCACACGCCTATCTTTTTCATGGAATGAAGGGCATTGGCAAAAAAACAACTGCCAGAACCTTTGCCAAGGCTATGAACTGTAAGGGGGAAAATATTGATTCCTGTGACAAGTGTTCATCATGTGCGAAGATTGATCGCGGATTTCACCCCGATGTTATTACTGTAGAACCGAAAGGAGTTTCCATCAGGATTCAAGATATAAGGGATTTACAGAATCAGATGAAGTTCAAACCATTCGAGGGGGAAAAAAGAATTTTTATAATAGTGGATGCGGAAAAAATGAACGGGCCTTCTGCCAATGCTCTTCTGAAAACCCTTGAGGAACCGAATCCGTCAAATATTCTGATACTGATAACCTCACGTCCCTATCAACTTCCCGCAACTATAATCTCGCGATGCCAGAAAATAAGATTCGATCCGATACGAAGGAACACGCTGGCATCTTTCTTGGAAAATAGCGCATCTCTGGACAGTAAATCAGCATGGTTACTTGCCCCGCCATCCAGGGGAAGTATAGGAAATGCCCTGGAAATGATGAAGAGATCATACTTATCATCCAAAAACGAGGTAATTGAAAAAATTGTGGACTATGATAACGAAAAAGATCCCCTTGTGTTTTTTACCATTGCTGATTGTTTCGGGGAAAACAGAAAAACCATTACAGAAAAGCTCGATACATTGAGAGACTGGTACAGGGATATGCTGGTTTACAAAGAAACAAAAGATCCGGATATCCTGATAAATCAGGATATCCTAAATATTACAAAAAGGTTTTCCGAAAAACTTTCAGGACATGATATATTACGTAATATTAAAACTATCAATCTGGCATACAGGGCTATTGAGCAGAATGCCAACAAACAGTTGACTTTAGAATCGATGATGTTTAAGCTTCTGAACACTTAAAAAGAAGCTTTTCGTAACCAGGATTTTAGTCTGAAAGACAATTATGACACAGGAAATAAATGCAGATAGAAGTGTTGTCGGCGTGAGATTTAAAAAAAGAGGAAAGGTGTGTTCCTTTGATGCCTCCGATATTTCATTAAGGAAAGGTGATAAGGTTATCGTTAATACGAAGAACGGTATGTCAATCGGATCCATTGTGACCGGGGTTAGATTATTACCGCAGCACGAATTGCCGGATAACCTGGAAAAAATTGTGCGACAAGCTAATGAAGAAGACCTGAAAACTGAAAGAGAAAATATTGAAATTGAAAAGAAGGCCTTCACTTTTTGCGATGAGAAAATAACAGACAGAAACCTTTCTATGAAACTGATTGACGTTGAATGTACTTACGATAAAACCAGGATAGTTTTTTATTTTACCGCAGATAGCAAGGTTGACTTCAGGGAACTTGTGAAGGATCTTGTGCGGGAATTCAAAATAAGAATTGAGTTAAGACAAATCTGGGTACGGAGTGAAGCCGGGATGTTGGGTGGCGTTGGTGTCTGTGGCAGAGAGCTTTGCTGTTCAAGCTTTCTCAATAATTTTGATCCAGTATCTATTAAGATGGCCAAAGAGCAAAATATGCTGCTAAATCCGGAAAAAATATCGGGGCGTTGCGGAAGACTTATGTGCTGCCTTGCGTTTGAATATGATAATTATGTAGATACAAAAAAAAGGTTGCCAAAATGCGGGATATCTATACAAACTACAGATGGTCCCGGTAAGGTAATAAGACAGAACATCCTCGAAGAAAAAGTTGCGGTTATGTTGGAAAGTGGAAAAGAAATAGAAATCCCTGTCCGAGAAATTCACTAGACAATTCCGTTAGAGTCTTTATCATCAACAACTGCCTTTTTCGCGCGGATGTTAGTGTCAGGGAATAAACAATGAGGTTCAAGGATAAAGGAAAAACCTGAAAACAAATCTGACTTTCAAGTAACTCGTTTGGGCGAATTTAATATAACTTGTTGATTTCACTAG
>JAGGSD010000283.1 GCA_021159265.1 Syntrophobacterales bacterium
TGCTCCTTCTAATAACCAAAATATCAATATCTTTTTTTAGGCGGTGGATTTGGGTAACACTTTCCTGCTTTTAATTTTTGGGGGAAAGTGTTACCCTCGGAACCATCATTTTTTATGGATTCTTAGCAACACTTACACTTACCTTTTACCTTGAGCCTTTAACCTTTTGCCCTAAAAGGAGATAAATAATGACCCATCCGAAACTTGTTGAATCGATGATTAAACCTGAATTTTATCCACACGCACCGAACTCGGTTGAGCTTATTCAGACACACATTTCTTTTATTTTTATTGCAGGAGATTTGGTGTATAAGATAAAAAAACCTGTCGATTTCGGGTTTCTTGACTTTACCACCCTGGAGAAAAGACGATTCTACGTCAATGAGGAACTCAGGCTGAACAAACGGTTCTCCCCCGATGTGTACCTCGGTGTTATCCCCATATCAGAGTTGAACGGAACTCTTATTCTCAATGATAAATCCAACATCATAGAGTATGCTCTCAAGATGACGCGGATAAATGAAAATCACATGCTTTACAAACTTTTAGAGTCGGACAAAGTAACAAAAGATACAATGAAACGTGTGGGTAAACATCTCGCAAGGGTGTACAAAAGCATACCAAGTGACAAAAGATCGCAATTATTCGGCAAATTGGATACAATATCCACCAATGTAATAGAAAATTTTAACCAAACAAGAAAGTATATCGGGGGTCCCGTATCTGATAAGGTCTTCAACGCCATAGAACAGTGGAGCAAAGCCTTCATGAAAAATAATACAGCCCTGTTCGAGAAGAGGATAGAACATGGCTGTATAAAGGATTGCCATGGTGATCTCCACCTGCAGCATATATGCATAGAGGACAACAATATATTTATATTCGATTGTATAGAATTTAACGAGCGGTTTCGTTTCGGAGACGTAGCATCCGATGTCGCATTTTTGTCAATGGATTTCGATTATAACGGTAAGAATGAACTTGGCAATACTTTCATAGATGCATATATTGAAGCTTCCGGAGATATCGGGATGAAAGAAGTGCTCCTTTTCTACAAGGTTTACCGGGCATATGTCAGGGCAAAAGTTACATCCTTCATGCTTGATGATGAGAGCATCGGCGATTCAGACAGAGAAAATGCTTTCAGGAACGCAAAGAAATATTACGATCTTGCATATGAGTATGTAATCTGAAGGCCAAAGGCCGAAGGCGAAAGGTTTTTCCTTGACCCTTGATCCTTGCACATTGCACATTGCACATTGCACCTTGCAGATTGTAGCTTGCACATATATTCTGCAAAAAAGAGGGTTTCTACATGAGAAAACGTTTTAAGACATATATTGATCAGGAAATTGGAAATGATGCGGTCTTGATTGCCTGCGGACTTCCCGCAACCAATAAAACCGAAACTATGGAGGTTATAGCGCGGCTTAAGGGTTACGAGATATTACGGACCGACCTTATACGCCTTGAAGTTCTGAAAGATGAAGACATCTTCAGTGAAAAGGTCGCCTCTGACATGGAAAAGAGAAAGCTTGTCTATGACAAGATGTTTTCTATGGCAGACGATATCGCATCACAGGGAAAAGGTGTCATTCTTGATGCCACCTTCATTGCTCAATCACTCAGGAGAAGGGCTGCCGGGATAGCCGCTAGAAATCATAAGACATTTATTATCCAGCAGACACAATGTCCTCAGGAACATTCTCTCGGCAAGATCTCTGAAAGAACCAGAGAAAACTATGAGTCCAATGCCCTGACAGAACAGGCTTATTTGAATAACAAGAAAAAATTCGAGCCCGTAGATCTTGGTGATCTTAAAAGATTGTACCCCGAATTGAAGATAATATATTTCCTGGTAGATACGGCCTCCGATTCGGAGGATGAATGGTATGTGATTGATAGAGTTACTCGATAGAAAGAGATCAGGAAACTGAAGAAATCAGCAATTTATTAGCAGTACATAATGTTTTTATTCTGACTTCTGACTTGCTTCTTCTGCAATAAGCCTCTTTGTTTCCCTGATAAAATAACTTGTTTTGTAATCCATCCCAAGATTCGCATATTGTTTTGAAACAGTTTCAAATCTCTTCAGGGCGGCATTATATTTCTTTATCTTGAAATAGAAATGACCTACATAAAATTCATGCTCGCCAAGCCTTCTTCTGCATTCTCTCAGCCTCTTTTCTGCCATAATGGAAAACTTGCTGCTGGGAAAGCGTGCAATAAGTCTTTCAAATTTTCCCTTTGCTTTTTGTGCTTCGGATTGATCTCTGTCTATGCTGCTCATCTGCTTATAGTGGCACATTCCAACTTGGTACATGATATAAGGAAGGTTCTCATGATTAGGATGCATATTCATAAAATCTTCATAACTCATTTCTGCTTCCAGATAATCCCCTTTACTGAAAAATGCATCGGCAATTCCTATCTCAGCCATTATTGCCCATTTACTTAACGGATATTCTTCCTGCACTCTTTGAAAAGATTCAATCGCCTTTTTATACTTTTCTTTGTGATAATTTTCATATCCTTTCTGGTATATGGCTTCCGGAGTGCCACGGCCGATAGATTCTCTGCTAAACCAGGCACATCCAAACAGTATTGGAATAAGAGCAACTATGAGAAGAAAAATTTTTACATGTCTAAAGTGCACTTTTATTGATTCCTTATTGATGTTTGAGCTTTGTCATTTCCCGTTAATTTTATAACACTTTCTTAATAAATTCTTCAAGGCGTTCCTTAGGCACAAGACCAATTAAAGTATCTTGAGGCTTACCGTCTTTAAACAACATGAGGGTTGGTATACTTCTTATACCATAAGCCGTTGCAGTTGCCGGGCTTTCATCAACGTTGAGTTTCACTACCTTGATTTTATCTTTATATTCCTCCGCAAGCTCCTCTACAATAGGTGCTATGGCAAGACAGGGACCGCACCACGGCGCCCACAAATCGATTAAGACAGCTTTTGCGGATTTGATAACTTCTTCTTCAAAATTACTGTCATTTACATGAACCAACAAATCTTCCTTACTCATACTATTCTCCTTTTCAACTTCACTGTATATTAATTTTTGTAACTAATCAGGTTTAAAGGCACAGGGGCACAAAGCTTATTTGCCTTGCTGAGACCTTTGCATAACGTTCCCTTTTGCCCAATTTCTGCGTCAGGCTCAAAT
>JAGGSD010000347.1 GCA_021159265.1 Syntrophobacterales bacterium
TGAACGGCTGCAGGCTTTCAGCTTCGAGCTTTTCCGGCTTGTTCGGGTTAGGGTTCAGGGTTATTGGTTCTCTAATATCTTACCTTCTCACCTTCTGACCCCTGACCCCTGCCCCCGATCCCTGACCCCTATCTTTTACACCTGCATCCGCATGACTTCCTGATAAGCCTCTAATATCTTGTTCCTTACCTGCAACATTGTCTTGAAGGAAATGCTTGCCTTTTCCATGGCAATTACCGCTTCATGAATGCTCCCTGAATCACCGAGCTCCACCTTCGCGATAGCGCTATTGGCATCTAATTGAAGTTTGTTGATTTCCTTGACTTTGTCCTTCAAAATTTTGCCAAAAGAACCATCATCTTCCCGGACTTTGCCACTTTCTTTTTGACTATCTGAAATCGGGGGCATCAGATCGCCCCGAATCGGCATATTAGTCATCTTTAAACGCCTCCGTGCTCTACTCTGGTTTAAGGTTCAGGGGTTCAAGGTTCAGTGGTTAGAAAACGATCAACCTTAAACCCTGAACCTTGAACCGGTTTCATCTATTTCCCAAGTTCCAGCGCCTTGAGCGCCATGTTCTTTGTCGCGTCGAATGCGGCAACACAGGCCTCGTACGCCCTGTTAGCTACGATCATATCCGACATTTCAGTAACCGTATTTATGTCGGGCATGGCCACAAAGCCCTCCGAATTCGCGTCGGGATGAGAAGGATCAAAGACCATCTTCACGCTTTCTTTGTCTTCTATAACATCTTCCACCTTCACCATTCGCATAATATCATCAAAACTCCCCTTTAGCGGATCCGAGGAAAATACAATGATTTTTCTTTTGTACGGCCCCCCTTCCGGCGTGCGTGTTGTGTTAACATTGGCAAGATTTGATATAATAACATTCATCTTTGCTCTCTGGGCCGCAAGTCCTGAAGCACAAACCCGAAAAGCCGGCATAAATTCCATATTATTTTGCCTCCCTTAAAACTGTATTCAAGCTCCTGAACTTTCTTGCCAGCAACTCTACGGTAAGATTATACATAAGATTGTTCTCCGTTAATTTTGCCATTTCACTGTCAAGATTGACCTTTTCCCCGGAATCGATTACCTCGAAATCGGATTTGCCGGCGGGAATTGACTGTTCGGACATGCGTCTACCCCTGCTTCCGGCCATCGTTATCTTTTCTTTATTACTGATAATGGCTTCCAGTTGTTCTTTGAAAACAATATCTTTTGGTCTGTAGCCCGGAGTGTCTATATTTGCAATGTTCGAGGCTATCACCTTATGCCTTTCCAATCGAAAATCCAGAACTGCAGACAACATCTCTATGGTTTTACCAAATAGCGCATCCATAAATGTTCCTTTCAGGGGTCGCCTGCCTGCGCCAAGCGAAGTGCGGCAGGCAGGGGCCCGGTATGCATTCTCACGCAGGAGCATGGGAACGAGCCAACTGACACCTGATCCCCGATCCCTGCAAACTGTACTTATGCAATGTCCATACCAGAACGAGCCGACACCTAATCCCCGACACCGCGGTATGCATTCCCACGCCTGTCTGCGTGCGTTCCTTCGCACAGGCAGACTGGAGGATGGGAACGAGTCAGCCGACCCCTGACACCTGATCCCCGATCTCCGATCCCTGTTTATACTCATTGAGTTTATTCCGTATGGTTCGCACACTAACGCCCAGGATCTCCGACGCCCTGGTCCTGTTTCCTTTTACTTTCTCAAGGGTTTCAAATATAAGCCTTTTTTCTGTTTCCTTCAATGTAATGCCTTCTGAGACAGCCGATGTTAACGCTTGTTGCCCGCTCTTTTCACCTTCACTTTCCAGATAGAGATGTTCAGGCAGGATCGTCTCACCACCGGATAGCAGCACCGCTCTTTCAATCACATTTTCCAATTCTCTCACATTGCCCGGCCATCCATAATCTTCCAGCATTTGCTCAACTTTCTTCGACAGCGCGGGCGTGGTTGTCCTGTTGAGCCGGCTGTACTTCTCCAGAAAATACTCACAGAGAAAAACTATATCTCCCCTTCTTTCTCTCAGGGGAGGGATTCTTACCGGTATGACATTCAGGCGATAATAAAGATCATCCCTGAATTTTTTCTCCTCGACATATTTTTTCAAATCCGCATTTGTCGTGGCAATTATCCTGACATCCACAGGCACGGGAGCCCCGCCGCCCAGCCTGTCGACCTCGGATTCCTGTATAACCCGAAGGAGCTTCGCCTGAAGCTGAATATCCATTTCGCTGATTTCATCCAGTAACAATGTCCCGCCGGAGGCCAGCTCGAATTTGCCTAATCTCCTCCTGGACGCGCCGGTAAATGCTCCCTTTTCATGTCCGAACATTTCACTCTCGAGGAGATTGCCGGGAATAGCCGCGCAATTTACCCCCACAAACGGCATATTCGCCCTGTCACTGTGCCGGTGTATGTAGCGCGCAATCAGCTCCTTCCCCGTGCCGCTTTCACCCTGTATCAAAATACTTGATTTGCTCTTTGATACGCCCTTCAACAACTCCAGGAGGGCGAGCATCTTTTCATCCCTCGTAATAATCGTTTTTTCCCGGGGCAAACATCTTTTTAAATCATGCCCCGATCGGTTCAACTGAGTTCGCCGAAGTCCGCCTTCACCCTTCCTCCCTTTTTCAGCCACCACCTTTTTAACAAGCGATTCCAGATGATCTACTGAAAAAGGTTTCATGATAAAATCCGCCGCCCCCTCTTTCATCGCTTCGACCGCTGTGTTGACCGTCCCGTAGGCCGTTATGACGATAACAGGAGTCCCGGAAGAAATCTTTTTAATTCCCCGCAGGACCTCCATACCGCCCATCCCGGGCATTCTCATGTCGGTTATGACAACTTCAAATTTACCCTCCTGAAATTTTGCCAGGGCATCCGCGCCGCTCTCTGAAGTTTCAACTTTATATCCGCAGCTCTTTAGAGATTCGGAAAGGGCAATCCTCATCGAGGGCTCATCATCAACAACTAAGATCTTTTTTGTTTCCATAGTGCTCCATAATTCAGGGGTCAGGCGCTTATCAAAGTAAGATAAACAATTTTTTGTTTGTATGTTAGTTTATGCTGCAATTCCAATATGTTTAAAGATGCTTTGCATCTCAGTTTGGATATTGTCGTAATGATAATCTATAGGGACTCTATTTTTAGGTTTAG
>JAGGSD010000127.1 GCA_021159265.1 Syntrophobacterales bacterium
GTTCGTCTGAACTCACGCCGAAGCCACTTTTGCAAGAACTTTACAATTAAGGGACTAAGGAGATATTTTATGAATCCGGAAGTTTTTAGGGCGTACGATGTTAGAGGTATTGTTGGAAAGGACCTTGATGAAAAATTTGTTTATCATTTAGGAAAAGCAATAGGAACCCATGGCATAAACAGCGGAGTCAAGACTATGACAGTCGGAAGGGATTGCCGTTTTACGTCAGAAGAATATAGCAATGCCATCATAAAAGGGATCACTTCCGCGGGCATCAGTGTGATAGACATAGGACTTTGCGCTACCCCCATTCTCTATTTTTCTATCAGATACTTGAATGTGGATGGTGGAGTAATGGTAACGGGAAGCCATAATCCGCCGGAATTTAATGGGTTCAAGATATGTATCGGCCCCGATACAATTTACGGAGAAGAAATACAAGTTTTAAGAAAAATTATGGAAGGATCGAATTATCTGTCCGGATCGGGGAAAACTCATAAGAAAGATGTTACGAGAGCATATCAGGATTATATATTCGAAAATGTAGAAGTAAAACCAGGGCTAAAAGTTATTCTGGATGCAGGAAACGGTGTCGGTGGTTTTTTTGCCATGCCCCTCCTTGAAAGGTTTCATTGTAACGTAACCCCCCTTTACTGTGAAATGGATAGCCGCTTTCCCAATCATTTTCCAGATCCCACTGTGGAGGAGAATCTTGCCGGGCTTATCCGTCATGTGAAAGAAGAAAGGGCGGATATCGGAATAGCATACGATGGAGATGCTGACAGGATAGGTGTAATAACAGACAGGGGAAAAATCGTCTGGGGAGATGAGCTCCTCATACTTTTTTCGAGATTTATTTTGAGGGAAAATCCAGGCTCTACAATAATAGGTGAAGTCAAATGTTCTCAGAAGCTCTATGACGATATTGAAAAAAATGGTGGTCATGCTATTATGTGGAAGGCAGGACATTCTCTTATTAAAAGCAAAATGAAGGAGAAAAAAGCTTCCCTGGCTGGTGAAATGAGCGGTCACATATTTTTTGCGGACAGATACTTCGGTTATGATGACGCCATATATGCTTCGGCAAGGCTTCTCGAAATTCTCTCCAGCAGTGGGAGAAAACTCAGTGAGATTCTTTCGGATGTTCCAAAATCTTTCAACACTCCTGAGATCAGGATAGACTGTCCCGATAATATAAAATTCCAGGTAGTGGAAAAAGTAAAAGATTATTTCAAAAAAGATTATAAAACTATAGATATAGATGGCGTACGAGTGCAGTTTGACGATGGCTGGGGGCTGGTAAGGGCTTCGAATACACAGCCGGTGCTCGTCCTTCGATTTGAATCATCGACTAAAAAAGGGCTTGATTCTATACGGAATTTTGTAGAAAAGACCGTAAAAAATACCATGGAAAGTATGTAGAAATATTCTAAAATAGTTGTGACTACTCAGGTAGGCACAGAGGCACAAAGAGTAAAAAAATAGCAACAGGCGCCGCCTGTGGTCTTCGGTGAGCCTTCGGCGTGAGCTCAGGCGAACGCTCAGTGAAGCCGCAGGCGTATCATTTGACAGAGATTTTTTGCATTTTGTTATAATAATATAATAACAGCAAAACAAATAAGCTTTGTGCCTCTGTGCCTTTGAACCTGAGTAGTTACAAATAGTTAATTTATGCGAGCAGATAAAGGAAGAAAATAATGATGAACTTTTCCCAAAAAAACACAAAATTAACAACGTTATATTTATTAAGTAAGGGGACTGAAGAAATTGCACCCACGCTCAGGCTTAGTTCAAGACGAAAGAAAACGATACTTGTTGTTCCCGCTCTGGCTACAGAATTTACCACAGAGGAGAACAGGCCTGTATTTGTTAATATTCTCAAGCAGCTAAGCAAGGTCACCTATCTTTCAAAGATTATCTTCGGCCTTGATAAGGCAACGGATGAAGAGGCAGTGGAACTTGCGCATCTCGTGAAAGGATATGGCATTAAAAATTACGTTATCCAGAATAACGAAGGTGAAGGATTTAAATCTATTTTTCAGACACTTAACGATGCCGGTTTCAACCTCGAACAACCAGGCAAGGGGAAAAATATGTTCATGTCCTTCGGAGTCGCTCAGGCTCTGGGAGCCAAGTGTATAGGCGTCCTTGATGCTGACATTAAAACATTTCACAGAAGACAACTTGACCGTCTCTTTTATCCCGTTCTTGCCCTTGATTATGAATTCTCAAAGGCTTTTTATACACGTATTGGAGAGCGCCGCATGTACGGTCGCGTAAAACGACTCCTGGTCGATCCCCTTCTCCTTTCCCTGAAGAGAAAATTCTGTGACGTTGGTGATGACAAATTTCTCCGGCTTATTGATTATCTTCTGGCATTCAACTACCAGCTCTCAGGCGAGGTCGCCTTTGATACCAGTCTTTTAAAGCGAATGCATTTTGCCACTAATTGGGGAGTGGAAATCTTTACGCTCATAGAAGTATACAGAAGAGCAAACAATGTGGCTCAGGTTCAGTTCGACACGAAACCTTTTGATCATAAACATCAGGTAATTTCCCCGGAAGACAGGGGAAAGGGACTTTATAAAATGGCTATCGATATTGTAACAACTATTATCTCAGCGCTCGTAGTTGAAGAAGGACTTGAAATATCTGATTACTTTGTTCAGGATCTGACCGTAACATACCTGAATGTCGCCGATGAGCTGATTAAAAAATATGCTGATAACGCTGCCTTCTCAGCGCTGGATTATGACCGCAACGCAGAGGAAGAAATGGTGCGCGGTATATTCAAGGATGCCATTCTGGCAGCGGGGGATTATCTCGCCTCGCCGTATCGCCTCACTGAACGCTTTCTGAGATTACTCTCAAGCGATGGCAGGTTTCATAAGTATCTGGATCAGGGCTTGGACAAAGATCTCCTCGAATACGAAAAGAGAAACCAGAGCCAGCTATTTGAAGTGCCTCAAACCGTTTCCTGGGATCGAATACTCATGAGACTTCCGAAGATTCTTCATGACATAAGCGCTGTCGTTAAGAAAGAAGCTGCTTTTTATGCGCAAGTATGAAGACAATTTTGAATTTTGAATTCTTAATTTTTAATGCACTCGTAAAAAGTCGAAAAGTACCATTTTTCGTCATTCCGGCGAAAGCCGGAATCCAGTCTAT
>JAGGSD010000103.1 GCA_021159265.1 Syntrophobacterales bacterium
CTTTCCATTATAATGCCGCTAAACGGCATAATGGAGCTTTTTACGAGACCATCAAAGTTGTTTCGTGCTTTTTGAAAGTCGGATAATTTAATTTAACAGGGGGAAAGATTTATGATTATATACGATCTGAAATGTGAGAAAAATCATAAATTTGAGGGATGGTTTAAGGACATTACTTCATTTGAGAAGCAAAGAGCGAATAATCTTGTTACCTGTCCTATATGTGGCACCTCCAAAATCGAAATGATTCCTTCTTCCATAACTACTATTTCAGGAAGAGATATAGAAAGATCAGACAGTAAAAAATCAAAAGAAATATCTCCTTTAATGGCTCTCAAGTTGTTCCACGAGTATATTGACAGAGAATTTGACGATGTCGGGAATAAGTTTGCCGAGATTGCTCTGAGTATTCACAGGGGTGAAGCGGAGAAGAGAAACATTAGGGGAACTACCACCAAGGGGGAGGAAGAAACCCTGAGGGAAGAGGGAGTTCACTTTATTAAGCTTCCCGTACCTAAATTCGACAGTTGACTGTTTTAGGTTATATGCAAAATCATCTCTACAATCTCGGGGTCGGTAATCTGGCCCTTTTTTTATAAGTGGGGTATTATGACAAAAGGCTATCATAGCATTTTAAGCGTGATTGGCGAAACGCCCGTTGTCGAAATTCGCAAATTGAATCCCAACAGCAGGGTTAGAATCTTTGCAAAACTGGAAAGTTTCAATCCCGGCGGATCCGTAAAAGACAGGATAGCCCGTTACATGATTGAAGGGGCAGAGGCCAGGGGAGAACTCACCAGGGATAAAATCATTCTGGAGGCCACAAGCGGAAACACGGGCATAGGTCTTGCTCTTGTAGCTGCGGCCAAGGGTTATAAACTTTTTTTGGCAATGCCCGAATCAGCCAGTGATGAAAGAAAAAAAATATTGAAAGCCATGGGAGTGCAATTATTTTTTACGCCGGCAAATCTTGGAACAGATGGCGCCATAGAAGTGGTGTACGACATGTTGCGTGAAAATCAGGAGAAATACTTTGTGCCGGATCAGTTTAATAACGAAGATAATGTGATGGCCCACTATTACGGTACGGCAGAGGAAATATGGCGTCAGACGAAGGGGGAAGTTACAATGGTTGTAGCTTCACTGGGCACATCGGGCACCGCCATGGGTATTTCCAAAAAACTCAAGGAATATAACGAAAACATTAAAATCGTAGGAGTTGAGCCGTATCTGCACCACAAGATACAGGGCCTGAAGAACATGAGGGAGTCATACCAACCGGGCATTTTTGACAAAAACAGGCTGGATGAAAAGGTAAATATCCTGGACGATGATGCTTTTGAAATGGCCAGAAGACTTGCCCTCGAAGAGGGAATTATGGCCGGAATGAGTTCAGGGGCCGCCATGCACGTTGCTTGTGAAAAAGCAAAAGAAATGGAAAGCGGTGTAATTGTAGTAATTTTCCCAGACAGTGGAGAGAGGTACCTCAGTACGGAACTCTTTGCGGATAAAGAAGAAACTACCCTGCAATTATACAATACGCTGACAAAGACAAAGGAATTTTTCAAACCGGTAAATTCTGAGCAGATACTCATGCACTCATGTGGTCCTACTGTTCATGATGTTCCTCATATCGGGACATATCGCCGTTTTGTTATTTCAGATATGATCGCTCGATATCTGAAATTCAAGGGCCACAGCGTAAAACATGTTTCCAACATCATAGATTTATCCGACAGATCGATAATAGGCGCTGACCGGACTGGTATCAGTGTAAAAGAATTTACGGATCGATATACCAGACAGTTCATCGAAGATCTTGAAAAACTCAATATCAGGCATGAAAATACCTATCCGAGGGCGAGTGAAAATGTAGATGCAATGATCGAACTTGCCGAAAAGTTAGTAGAAAAAGGATATGCCTATGAAAAGTTGAGATCCGTCTACTTCGATATATCAAAGCTTGCTGATTACGGGTTGCTGTCAAACATAGATCTGAATAAAGCCAAACGTACAAAAACCGCAAACCTGGATAGTTACGAAAAAGACAACCCTGTCGATTTCGCCCTCCTTAAAAGATCAACTCTTGCCGAATTAAAAAAGGGAATTTATTACAAAACCAGGTGGGGAAATGTCAGACCGAGCTGGCATCTTGAATGTGCGGCAATTTCGCTGAAATATCTCGCGGATACTTTTGATATATATGCGAGCGGTTCAGATATTATTTTCCCGCACTGTGAAAATACCATGGCCATAGGAAAGGCTGCGACGGGAAAGCAACTTGCCAATTATTGGCTTAATACTGAACTGGTCATGCTGAACGGGAAAAAGATGTCCCGATCTTTGAACAATTCTTTTACCTTGGATGATCTTGAAAAAAAAGGATATAAGGGAAGAGAAATCAGGTATTTTCTGCTCAGTTCACACTACAGAAAACCGTTGAATTTTTCGTTCGGAGCACTTGATACGGCACGCAACACAACCAAAAGACTCAACGGATTTATCCAAAGACTTATTCGCTTCACACCCGGAGAAGGATGTCCTGATGTGGATCAGTTTATCTATAATGTTAATCAGGACTTTACTGAAGCAATGGATGACGATTTAAATATTTCCGGCGCCCTTGCGTCTGTCTTTGAATTCATAAGAAAAGTTAACGTTCCTTTGACTGAAAGAAGACTCAACAAAAAGGAATGGGGCAAGATTATCAAGACAATGAAGAAAATTGATTCCGTTCTAGGAATCATGGATTTTGAAGAGGAAAAAATCAGCGAAGAGGCCCTGAGACTTTTGAGAAAAAGAGATGAAGCCAGAACCGCCGGTAACTGGAATGAGTCCGACCGCATACGAGAAAAACTCTCGGAAATGGGGATAATCGTTCTCGATACACCCAAGGGGACCATATGGAAGATAAAATAGGCGGATGGTACAATCTCTCATAACCATCCCTGACAGCATCCTGTTTTATCCATTCTTCCGAAAGTTGCCCCGCCATTTTGCAGGGCCTGCTCGTGGAAGAAATAAAGTGATTGCCTTGGGATGTTATTGGTTTCCCCGTGGAAAATCATGGTCTTAAAACTATATGTTTCCGGTTTTCTCCCTTATTTTTTTCGCATGCCTTGATCTTGAACGAAAATCCTCATAAATCAACAGAG
>JAGGSD010000257.1 GCA_021159265.1 Syntrophobacterales bacterium
AAATGAGCATTTTTGACGAGGACTTCAGGTCTTTAATGCTGCCTTTGTCCTTAACGCTGAACCATGAACCTGTCGGTTACTGTAATAATAATTGTGGTCGCGTAGATGGAACGATTTTATTAATAATCACCACGAAGGACACAAAGATACTTTGTGTCCTTCGTGGTGAAAAATATCACAGTGAGTGCCGGTTAATGACATCGGATTACGTTAAATACACTTTCGGGAAAAACACACGACGAGGAGAAAGAAATGGATTTCAACCTGACCGATAGTCAGCAGATGTATGTGGATACAGTTCAGAAGTTTGTAAAAAACGAAATGTTACCTGATGTAATGAAGTTGGAACGGGAGCATGTTTTTCCCCGGCACATCATAGATAAGGCCTGGGAGATTGGTTTATTGAACTTGAGCATACCCGAATCTGTAAAAGGATACGCGGTGGATATAGTGTCCACTGCTTTGATTGTTAAAGAACTATCTTATGGCGACTCAGGAATTTCAACATCGGCCATGTGTAACGATCTTGCCAATGTTGTTATTGCTCAACATGGAACGGAAGACCAAAAAGAGGCCTTTCTAAGACCTTTTGTCGAAGCCCCCATAATTTCATCTTTCTGCCTGACAGAACCGGGCGCGGGTTCTGATAATATGGCTATGACGACATTTATGAGAAAGAGCGCGGATGGAAAGTATATTCTGAACGGGGAAAAATCTTTTATTACTAATGCTTCATATGCCTCTCAGTTTACCGTGTTCTGCAAGGTCGGGAACCCGGGCAGTCTTATGATGGCCTGTGTCATTATCCCCTTCGACTCTATTCGTGGCGGAGAAGTTATCTCTCAGCCTTTCAATGCCAGAGAGATTACCATGCCCGGAGGAGGTACGGTAATAACGGGGAAGCCGGAAGATAAACTAGGACAGCGCCTCTCGAACACGGCAACGGTAAAATTTGAAGATGTTGTTATTGAAGATCACCAGATCATAGGTAACAGGCGACTCGGCTTCAAGTACGCCATTGAAGTGCTTGATTATGCAAGACCCATGGTTGCGGCGATCGGGGTCGGTCTGGCCAAGAGGGCGCTTGATGTTACTTTGGAATATACGAAGGGACGCAAGCAGTTCGGACAGAGGATCTGTGATATGCCTGTAGCGAGAGACATACTTGTCAAAATGTGGAAAAAAGTTGAACTGGCCGATCTGGCCCTGATGAAGGCGGCATCCAAAATTCAGGAAGGAGCCGACGACAGGGGTATGTATGCCTCTATGGCGAAGAATGTTGCGGCGGAAGCTGCTCTGTTCTGTACCAAAGAGGGGCTTCATCTTCACGGTGGTTACGGTTTCATGTCGGAATATGAAATTTCCAAGCTGGCGCGGGATGCCCAAATCATCGACATATATGAAGGCGTAAGGGAAGTTCAGGACATGATTATAGGACGGGAGCTGGTATAAAAAATGTTGTATCTTCACGGGTTAGGGCACTTTCACCCGGAAAATGTAATAACAAACCGGTTTTTGAGTGAACTGGATATAGGAAGCAGCGAAGAATGGATTCTGGAGCGCGTCGGGATACGCACCCGCCGCACGAGTCTGCCCCTGGATTATATAAAAACAACAAAAAATCAGGATACGCGGGCAGCATTTGAGGCGAGTCTGTACACGAATGCACAGGCGGGAGCCCGGGCGGCGCGCATGGCTCTGGGAAGAGCGGGGCTGAAGCCTGAAGATCTGGGGTTGATCATATCCGGAAGTTCGGCGCCCGATCATGTTAGCCCTGCTGAGGCGGCAACTGTAGCGGCAGAGCTTGAAATTGATGTTCCCTGTTTCGATCTTAATTCCGCATGTTCCTCCTTCGCCATGCAGATCAACTTTCTTAACAACATGAAACCCGAAACCCTTCCTCCGTACATACTGGTGGTTAATCCTGAAAGTTTGACTCATGTTGTAGATTACTCCGATCGAAGGGTAGCGCCGCTGTTCGGAGATGGAAGCAGCGCTGCCGTTGTATCCGCCTCCGTTTCCTCTAAAATGGTATTTGAGTCATTCTTTGGTGATTCAAACCCGTTATCGTGGGACAAAGTTTGTATCCCCCGCATGGGACACTTTGGCCAAGATGGAAGCGTCGTACAGGGTTTTGCCATTCGTAAGACAACAGAGTCTCTCAGGAAATTACAGGAAACTTACCAGATAAATTCGGGTCGGTTCAAGTTTGTAGGTCATCAGGCAAACTTCGGAATGCTGAAAACCGTATGTGAGAGGTGCGATATATCTGAAGAAGATCACTGGCACAATGTTGTGGATTACGGCAATACGGGCTGCTCAAGCGCTCCATGTGTCCTGAGTCAACATTGGAATAAATTCCATCCCGGAGACCATATAGCATTAGTCATAGTTGGCTCGGGGCTTACGTGGGTCCGAACGATGCTGAAGATCCTGGAATGAGAGTTTCAAGTTTCAAGTTGAAACCCTGATGTGAGGAAATAGTGAAATACTCTGAATTTATAAAAAAAGAAAGTTTTGAACTGGCCGATCTGATTGCTTTTGCCTACGGACGGCTGGTTGATGACGCGCCTGAGGGGTTCGATGCCCGTTTACCCGCCCCCCCCTTCCTCATGGCGGATCGCATTCTTTCAATAAAGGGTGACGGCAGGAAGGGATCTGTTATCGCCGAACAGGATATAAAGCTGGACGCATGGTATTTCCAGTGTCACTTGCCGGGAGATCCCGTACAGCCGGGTTGTCTTTGCGTGGACGCAATCTGGCAATTATTGGGTTTTTACTGCATCTGGAAGGGTGGATTGGGCGGCGGCCGGGCATTGGGATGCGAGGAGATTTCCTTCAACGGACAGATACGACCCTATAATCAAACGGTCCGTTATGAAGTTGACGTGAGGCGGTTTTCCCATCTTAAAGATTCAGGTTCAACCGTCGCCATAGGAGATGGCAACGTATTTGTGGATGACGAAATGATAATGACTATGAAAAATGCCCGCACAGGAATTTTTAGGGGGATTGTCTATTCCGATTATCCGAAGATATCGCCCAACTCCAAGGGCGGAATTATAAAGAGAGAAGTATGATGCACTCGTAAAAAGTCGAAAAACTCCCTCTCCCTTGATGGGAGAGGGTAGGGGTGAGGGTGAGAACACCGCT
>JAGGSD010000245.1 GCA_021159265.1 Syntrophobacterales bacterium
ATTTGTTTCGCATTTAGTGCTTCGAATTTCGAATTTCCAGTTTATCTGGGTTAGGCATCGGTTCTGAACCAGGGAGAATTTGGTTTGCACAAACGCATCATTGTTTTGCCTGAAGAGTTATCCAGTAAGATAGCGGCGGGAGAGGTTGTGGAAAGACCTGCCTCTATTGTCAAAGAACTTGTTGAAAACTCCCTTGATGCACATGCTACAGACATCCTTGTTGAACTTGAAAGGGGTGGAAAGAATTCTATAAGGGTTACAGACAATGGAGAAGGGATCGACAGAGACGATGTTCCGTTAGCTTTTGAAAGACACGCAACGAGCAAAATATATCAATTTGAAGATATTTACAAGATACGTTCTTTGGGGTTTAGAGGAGAGGCCCTTCCCAGTATAGCTTCAATTTCCAGGGTGGAAATGCTGACAAGGAGAAAAAAATCTTTGTCAGGTACGCGAATGCTGATCGAGGGAGGTAAGGTAAAGAAAATTATTGAGGCGGGCTGTCCCCCGGGCACCTCGATATTTGTAAATGATATTTTTTATTCAACACCGGCCAGAAAAAAATTTCTCAAGAAAGATTCCACAGAGCAGGCCCACTGTATGGATGCTGTTATAAGAATAGCTCTTGCTCATCCTGAAGTCAGGATAAGGGTCCTCACAGATAAAAGAAAATCCTTGAATTTACCGGGGACGGGTGAGCTTTCTGAAAGGCTTTCTCTTGTATTTGATAATGATTTCAGCAAAAAAGTTCTTCCGGTAGAGTGTGCACAAGGTAATATTAAGCTTAGAGGAGTCATTTCCAGACCTGCATTTACTCGATCCAACACAAAGGGAATATTTTGTTATGTGAACAATCGGTTCATCAGAGATAGTCTCCTGAACAATGCTGTTATGACTTCATACAGAAGGCTGATTGAACCAAAAAAATTTCCTTTTGTTGCACTGTTCATTGAATTGCCGCCTGCCGACGTAGATGTGAATGTCCATCCGGCAAAAATGGAAGTACGTTTCGAAAGTCCGTGGGAGATACACAGGATTATTGTGAATGGCCTTACATCTGTTCTTGCTGATGTGGCACCCATATCTGAAGTATATGATTTTTGCCCGGCAGACGGTAAAAAAGATGGGGCAAAAGGTTACAGAGAGAGGATACGTGAATCCCTTAAAACATATACAATTTTATCAGGCAATGAAAAGCCGTTTTTCAAGAGAGTGGAAGCTGAAAGTACCGTAACAAATATGGAGGAGGTCGAAGATCTCCTCGGGGAAAATATCACAGATCGAGGCAAAGTATCGTTTTCATCTCTTAATTATGCGGCACAAATTGCAGGCACATACCTTGTTTTTATCGCTCCCGATGGTTTGGTGCTTATGGATCAACACGCCGCCCATGAACGTGTCCTTTTCGAAAAGCTGAAAAAGGTGTCTCCTGAGAAGGAAGATGAAAGGCAGGTGTTGTTGATCCCGGAAATTGTCAATCTTTCTCCATCCGATTATTCTCTCTTTGAGGAATATGCCGAAACGTTGCGGGAGGTTGGTTTAGAAGTAGTGTGTTATGGCGGAAATACCGTTTTAGTAAAGTCTATTCCCGCTGTCTTGGCAGATATTGATCTTAAGACAATAATCTCCGATATTATAGAAGAAGTAGCAAAAACCGGGAAGTCTTCAAGCGTAAAAGAGATCAAGGACAGGGTATTTACTCTCTTGGCATGTAAAAGCGCTGTGAAGGCAAATCACAAACTGACCGAATCAGAGGTCGAAACATTATGCAAAGATCTCGATTCAGCGCCATTTGCATCAACATGTCCGCATGGAAGACCTATCTATGTGAAATTCAGCATACGGGACATGGAAAAAATGTTCAAACGAAGATAGTTCAAAGCTCTTAAGGCATTATCCGGCATGTCACGAAACCCGAAACCCGAAACCCGGAACTCGGGACCCGAAACTCGGGACTCGAAACCCAACCCCCGCCTTATCGTTATCTGTGGCCCTACCGGTGTCGGCAAAACTGAAATGGCGATCAGACTTGCAACTATGTACGGAGGAGAGATCATTAGCGCCGATTCTATGCAGGTTTACAGATACATGGATATAGGGACGGCAAAACCTGCGGCTGAAGAAAGACTTTCCGTAAAACATCATCTTATCGATGTGGTAAATCCGGATGAAGAATTTAATGCTTCACTATTTGTAAGAGATGCAGGTAAAGTCATTGATAAACTTGATAAAGATGGAAAAAACATATTTGTTGTAGGCGGCACGGGGCTTTACATAAAAGCCCTTTTGGGGGGGCTTTTCGAAGGGCCTGGCGCCGATAGAAATCTGCGTAAATTGTATAAAAATGATCTGAAAAAATTTGGAAGTGCTTATCTCTATAAAAAGTTAAAAAATCTAGATAAGATTGCTGCCGGGAGAATCCATCCAAATGATGCTGTTAGAATAATCAGGGCTCTGGAAGTTTTTGAGCACACCGGAGAATCCATTGTAAAAAAGCATGAAGAACATCATTTCAGATGCAGGGCTTATGATTATATTAAGATAGGGCTTATTCTCGACAGAGAAACGCTGTACGAAAGAATCGACATGAGAACTGAGAAAATGATTTCTGATGGGCTTATTGAAGAAGTGGGAGAGCTTTTAAAAAGTGGTTTTGATGAGTCACTAAAACCAATGCAGTCTATGTGTTATAAGCATATCAATAATTATATTAAGGGCGTATATAGTATATCGGAGGCAAAAAGGTTGATTGACCGTGACACGAAGCGCTATGCAAAAAGGCAGATGACATGGTTCAATCAAGAAAATGATATCAAATGGCATTATCCGCAAAGTGAGGGCGATATAAAAGATGAGGTCAAGAGATTTCTGGATGTATGATTTCCTGGTGCGAAGGAACAAGAAACGAGGTTCAAGGTGCAAGTCTCAAGGAAAGACCTTTGCCCCTCATTGCTCATCCTGTCCCGCTTTGCCACTTGAGGAAATTACTTGACTTGAACAGGTTATGAAGATATTTATTTTAACCACCAGACCCTAATCCGAACAAGCCGGAACCAAAGAGGATATATTTTTATCACGAAAACACGAAAAAGAAAATTTAATTTCGCACTTTCTTTTTTTTCGTGGTTTC
>JAGGSD010000140.1 GCA_021159265.1 Syntrophobacterales bacterium
TTAATTCTTTTGCCAATTTTGCCTGTCTGCGTGCCTGCCTGTCTGCCGTGCAGGCGGCACAGGCAGGCAACGTACAGGCAGGCACGAACTTTACAATTAAGGAACTAACATTCGACGGCCTCTGCGAACTATACAAATCAGGGCAATGGAATCAGAAATACTCTGGTAATGAGCATGGGATAATTGAAATCGTTGAACAATATAGATAGAAACTAACCAACCAAGTAACTTAATAGTTATAGCATTTTTTTGATCTCATCCTTTAATATCTTACCCATGGCATTTCGAGGCAACTCATTTACAACATATATTTTCTTTGGACATTTGTAGCCGGCCAAACCACTCTTACAAAAATCCAGCAGTTCAGCTTCGCCTGCATGAGCATGGTTTTCAAACACAACAGCCGCTGTAACCTTTTCTCCAAAATCAGGGTCGGGCAATGCAACAATAGCCGCTTCTTTCACCGCTTTGTGCTGTTCAAGCCGGTTCTCAACCTCTTTTGGATACACGTTATATCCCCCACTGATAATCATCTCTTTTGAACGACCAACAAGATAAAGCCTGAGATTATCACGAGGATCCTGATATCCAAGATCTCCAGTCTTAAACCATTCTCCGCAAAAAGATTCTTCAGTTCCCTCCGGATCTCGCCAATAGCCATTAAATACACCGCTACTTTTAACCCAAAACTCTCCAACTTCACCGGGAATTACGTCAATGCCATCCTGCCCAACAATACGAACAGAAACACATGGAAGCGGGTAGCCGACACTTTTTGCTTTTCTCACTCCTCTATAAGGATTTGAAGCAATAACAAGCGTTTCTGTAAGCCCATACCTTTCAAGAATTGTATGTCCAACAGCATTATTGAACCGATCAAAAAGGTCCCCCGACAGAGGTGCTGAACCACAGGTAAAAAGTCTCATGGAACTAATATCAGGTTTTTGAGGCAACTGTTCCCACACATTCAACATCCTCTGATACATAGTCGGAACACCCATAAAAAGAGTGCAATGCTCTTTCTCGATAGTATCCCATACACACTCCGGGTCAAACTTTTTACACATAATGGTTGTCATACCCGCATACAAAGCCCCTATGGCAGCTAATACAAGACCGTGACCATGCACCAGTGGCAGAGTGTGAAGTGATATATCATGATCAGATAATTCCCAAATCTCGTGTAAATCTGCCATGTTTTCGATAAGAGACCTGTGGCTGATCATGGCTCCCTTGGATTTACCTGTTGTTCCGGAAGTATATAATATCATGGCTGTATCACCATTCCTGCCAGAGTATGGTGGTTCCGGACATGATTTAATCTCCCCCATCTCCTCGGGATAAAATAAGGCTCCGGGGAATTTCTCGTTCAATGTCACAATTTTTAATCCAGGTACGCCATGAAGCATCTTTTCCGATTTAAGGTAATTCTCCGAGTCGGTCACGAACAGGGAACTACCGGAATCCCTTATAAAGTACTCTGTCTCAGCAGACGTGTAAGTATCATTCAAGTGTAATGCTATAGCTCCTGATGCCAGACAGGCCAGATGAAAATAGATTATTTCCAGGCACTTAGAAAGCTGAATCGCAACACGGTCTCCCTTTTTAACCCCTTTACGTTTTAGAAATTCTGAAACTCGATTTACGGTTCGGTTAAGTTCTTCATATGTCAATATTTCTTCATCAAAGATTATAGCCTGTTTAGCTGAATAGTCTCTGAATTTTGACTGCAATATCTCGGCATAATTCATCTGACAAAAACTCCCCCTTTTTTTACTGCTGCGAAGACAATTTTCCGGCGGCAATTTTGAAACGATAATGAAATTGTGTAACCGTTCACGGAACGTTGAAATTGGAAAATAGAAATTGGGCCTTCATACTTTTGTACTGTTGATGAACGCATTCAGTTTTGGGCCAGGTTTATCAACTATTGCTTTGTATTCTGTCGTGCTTGACTCAGATAAAACTTTTCTTCTGATGAGTTTTCGCAACCATGATTTGGTTTCTTCAAGTGAACCTCTTGAATATAGATAAAACTTTTTCCTGTCAGCGGGAGTATACCGGCCATACCCCTCCGCTATATTTGCGGCTATGCTGTCGGATGATCGTATTATCTGACAGCCCACAGTGTTCTGAACCTTTTTGTTCCACTTATCAAAGTCGTGCCAGACCTTATCTGATAACTCTTCCGCCAGTTTGTAGACATCCAGCTCGTAAACTCGTTTCATCTCTCCCCAATTTCTACTTTCCAATTTCAAGTTTCAAGCCGTGAACGGCTACGAAATTGTTAATCTATTTTACAATCAGGAATCAAGTCTTTAACGGTTCCCGCTGGTAATTCCCATAATTTCACGCACCCTCATTTTGGTATCAATGAGCTGCCGGTGAGTCAGGTGGAGCAGGTCGGCCAGTTTATGGACAAGAGAATCTTCATGCTTGTCAAGCCTGCCGTCCGTATAGGCAATACGCCAGACCATTTCGATTATCTTGATCTTTTCTTCGTGCGTATAATTGCGATTAATAAGATTGGTAAACTGCCACAGATCCAGGTTTTTCTTTAGCTCTTCATCGGCTGCCTCAAGAATTGCCGTAGCATATTTATTGTCCAGGTGATAATCCTTCGTAATGATCGAAAGTATACTTTTCCTCTCGGATTCGCTGAACTCACCGTCTATTTGAGACATCTCAAGCAACAGGGCACATGTTGCAATACGGATGTCGTGAGGAGGCTTTTCACTCACGTCAGAAGTATTGTTTGTCATTTTTCCGAAAAACTTTTCCACAAGGGGAATCATTCCATAATCTCCTGATTTCTTTTTTCTTCACTCTTTTGATTTTGTTATGTTACCCGGAACGGCTATAGCCCATGCATTGACAAGCGCATTACAACGAAGGAGAAAGGTTTCCCCCTCACATGTCCGAACTTTGAAGTAATCTAATGCCGAAAGGCCCGCTTGACGATTACCTTCGTACCAGCAATCAACTATTTCCACCACTTCCCAGCGCCGACCCTGAAATGTAAAGGCCACGGGACGTTCATTTACCTTATAACCACCGTAACATTCAACATGTATCTTTTCGAAAGTCATGCGAAAATCTACCTGTAAACACATAGCGGGAAAAA
>JAGGSD010000135.1 GCA_021159265.1 Syntrophobacterales bacterium
ATTAAAGACCTGAAGTCCTCGTCAAAAATGCTCATTTTCGCAAATAATTGCCAATTTGGCTCCAGATTTTGTTTCAGGCCTGACAAAGCTGACGCTTTTCTCGTAAATACGCATTCCAAATGCAGTCCGGGGACAGGAATGGAACCTTAAACCCTTGAACTGATGTCATATTACAGGAGTTACCAATGAAGGAAAAACAAGGCAGTAACAAGACTATACTGAGCTGGGCCATGTATGACTGGGCCAACTCAGTCTTTGCCACGACAGTCATGGCAGGGTTTTTCCCTGTTTTTTTTAAACAATTCTGTTGCGCCGGTACAGATCCTGTCACGAGTACGGCAAGGCTTGGATTTGCAAATTCCTTTGCCGGAATTCTTGTAGCGCTCTTTGCGCCTATCCTCGGAGCCATCGCCGACAGAGGAAGCACAAAAAAGAAATTCCTTACCTTTTTCCTTTTTATGGGTGTTGTTATGACATCGGCGCTTTACATTATTTCCATGGGAAACTGGCTCTTTGCCATTTTGTTATACGTCATGGCTGTCCTGGGATTTTCAGGCGGGAACATTTTCTACGATTCCTTGCTCCCCTTAGTTGCCTCTGAAAAGAAACTGGACTTAGTTTCAGCCCTTGGGTTCTCCTTGGGATATCTTGGAGGGGGTATCCTTTTTGCCCTTAATATATGGATGGTCCTCCGGCCGGAATTATTCGGTCTTGCAAATACGACACAGGCGGTTAAATTTTCTTTCCTTTCAGCGGGAATGTGGTGGTTTGTCTTTTCCATCCCCATCTTGTTGTTTGTCAAAGAATCTCCTCTTAAAGAAAAAAAAGCTGTTTCACAGACGGTAAGGGAAGGATTGGAGCAATTACAAAAAACCTTTCGGCAAATTCGTCATCTCAAGACTATTTTTCTTTTTCTCATAGCATACTGGCTGTACATAGACGGCGTGGATACGATAATTCGCATGGCCGTTGATTATGGTATGTCCATCGGTTTCAATCCGAAGGATTTGCTCCTTGCCCTTCTCATAACTCAGTTTGTCGGCTTTCCGTCATCAATAGGATTCGGTTATCTTGGTGGGAAAATCGGCACAAAGCGTTCCATTTTAATTGCCATCGCCGTTTATCTGTTTGTTTCCATATGGGGATTCTTCATGGAAGACAAAAGGGAATTTTACATTTTAGCCATTACAGTCGGCCTTGTCCAGGGAGGCATTCAGGCTCTCAGTCGTTCATTCTACGCAAGAATCATCCCTGCGGACAAATCTGCTGAGTACTTCGGGTTTTACAACATGGTCGGCAAGTTTTCCATTGTTCTGGGACCAGTTCTGATCGGTGCGGTCGCCCTTATGGCACGATCCATGGGATATGAAGGTCACATGGCCTCACGTATCAGCATTTTGTCCGTTTCAATATTATTTATTACAGGCGGGCTCCTGTTTTACTTTGTTGATGAAGAAAAGGGGAAAAGAGAGGCCTCATATCTGTCATAAGAAGATTGATATTGGGCATATTTAAGAAGTTTTTGTATGGTATATATAACACACTTCAGGAAAAAGGATAAGAATACAGCTATGAAACATAAAATTGACCCAAAATCGAGAATGCATTCGGCAGAACACCTCCTGAACCAGACAATGGTCAGAATGTTCAATTGCGGCCGCTGTTTCAGCGCCCATATTGAAAAGAAGAAATCAAAATGTGATTATCATTTTGATAGATCTCTGACCGAAAAAGAAACGAGGGAAATCGAAAAGAGGGTTAATGATGTTATCAAGACCGACATGCCGGTTACGGAAGAATACATGACAAGAGAAGAAGCCAGGACATACTTTAAATTGGACCGGTTACCGGAAGATGCCGGTGGTGAACTTAGAATCGTCAGGATCGGAGACTATGATGCATGCCCCTGTATTGGCCAACATGTAAATTCATTAAGAGAAATTGGCACATTCCGGATCGTGTCATCGAGTTTCGATAGCGGTGTTTTAAGAATACGGTATAAAATCGCTCAACCGGCAAAACCGCAAGGACTAAGTAACGAGCAATGAGGACTGAAAGCTGACCTATGACACCTGACGCCAGCATTTGCGCGAAAAACGCCTGCCTGCGTGCCTGCCTGTCTGCCGTGCAGGCGGCACAGGCAGACAGTTGTTGAAGATAAAGGTTCTAAAAGCCTTCAGCCTATCCACTTGGGCAGTTCATACCATTAAGTAATAACCCAGATCCGGATGACAATCTCTGAATCTGCAAAATCCGGCACCTATGTAATTCTTTTTGATTCGTCTAACGACAACATCCTCATCGATTATTGCCCTCTTTTTGCCATTCAAAACGAATCGAATTTTCAGAATATCACCCAGCGCCATTCCCGCAGGCAAACCAGTGGTGAATCCGACCCCGGTTCTGGAAAGGTTTTTAACATTTATTTCTCTACTCTTTAGGGAATCAGAACTCGCGCAGACTCCGGAAAGATCAGTTTCCTTACGAAAATATTTTCTGCGATCGATAAATACTCTATAGCTAAAGCCACAAATACATTCAATTCCAACTTTGACAGGCCTGTCAATATGCTTATATCGGGCACCATCAATGGTTGTTACTGCGCCACATTGCGGACAAATAGCATGTGCTTTATTTTTATCAGTAATATATATTTTACTCTCAGTCACTTTTAATCACATCTCCTGTTATGATAATTCACTTATTTTTGAAAAAACATAACTTCTTCACAAAATTGACACAATTTACTTTTAATAGCAAAAAACATGCGCATGAAGATATCATTTGTATGAATTTATTTCCAACAAACTGTAACAGGTTGATATTAATATATTATAGTTTGTCATTGACGGTTATGCTCTCTATTGTTTGCGTGATGAAAAAATCCTAGAAGACCAATAACTGTAAACTATCTCGACAATTTACAATGGAGATAAAGAGTAAATCTCTCAAAATCGCTTGTAATCTTAATTAGATAAGCGATCATCGACAAAGTGTAAATATTCCCGACAATCTTATACTTATTGCTGTACCCGTTCACAGGTTCATGGTTCAGCGTTCAGGGTTTAAGGACAAAGGCAGCATTAAAGACCTGAAGTCCTCGTCAAAAATGCTCATTT
>JAGGSD010000083.1 GCA_021159265.1 Syntrophobacterales bacterium
AAACATGCTTTGTAAAAGTTACTTTCCATTATAATGCCGTAAAACGGCATAGTGGGGCTTTTTTTCCGAGACCAACAACATTCAAGATTTAAAATTTTGCGGCTTTGCCGCATCAGGAGGAAGTAAAAATGGCAATTGGCGCATTATCGGGGTTACGTATTCTTGACTTATCGAGGTTATTGCCGGGTCCGTATTGTACAATGATGCTGGCTGATCTTGGTGCTGAAGTTATCAAAGTGGAAGAACCCGGGAAAGGGGATTATCTGAGGGACTTCCCACCGAAACTGAAACAGGAAAGCGCTTTTTTTCTTTCAGTAAACAGAAACAAAAAAAGCATCACCCTGAATTTGAAAAGTGATCGAGGCAGGGAAATCTTTCTTGGCCTTGTAAAGAAGGCTGACGTAGTGTTGGAGGGTTTCCGGCCAGGGGTTATGGATAAACTGGGGCTTGGGTATGATGTCCTCAGAGAAATCAACCCGCAGATAATCTTTTGTTCTATCTCCGGATATGGTCAGGATGGTCCCTTTGTCAAGAAGGCCGGTCACGATATTAACTATTTATCCATTGCCGGCATTACAGGGTTTACCGGCACGAGGGATGGCAGGCCGGTTCTGCCCGGAATACAGATCGCTGATATTGGTGGTGGAGGTATGCTCGCGGCGTATTCTATTTTAGCCGCTGTAATTGCAAGGCAAAAAATCGGGAAAGGGCAATATATAGATGTTTCCATGATGGATGGTGCCATGTCCTGGTTATCCATGGCCGCCGGAAAGTATTTTGCTGATGGAGCAAGTCCTGAACCGGCAAATGAAATGTTGAATGGCCGGTTTGCCTGTTATAATGTTTATAAAACTAAGGATGGCAGGTATATGACTCTTGGGGCTCTTGAGCCGCAGTTCTGGTCGGCTTTCTGCGAGGCTGTCGGCAGGCCTGATTTCATCAGGGACCATTATGCAGAGGGCGAGAGGGCTGATGAAATTATTGCCGAGGTGGCCGGGATATTTATGCAGAGAACAAGGGACGAATGGGTAGAATTCTTAGCTGATGTCGATTGCTGCTGTGCGCCGGTAAATACTTTTGATGAGGCTTTTTCACATCCCCAGGTGAAGCACCGTCAGATGGTTGTTGAAATGGAGCACCCTGTTGAAGGGCCGATTCGTATGCTTAATTTTCCAGGCAAGTTTTCTGAAACACCTTCAGCGATTGAATTACCTCCTCCCGCCCTGGGTGAACATACCGAAGAAATCTTCGGGGAATTGGGGATAACAAAGGAGGAAATTGCCGAGCTGGCAAAGGACAAGATTGTATAGGATGATTCATAGATCGCGGTGAAAATTATAAAAAGGGGGCGAGAGGGAAGAAGAAAATGTAACTGCTCAGGTAGACACAGAGTGACAAAGACACGGTTCGACTGAGCATTCGACTGAGCTCATGCCGAAGTCTCACCGAAGACAGAGGCACAAAGAGTAAAAAAATAACAAGCAGCGCCGCCTGTGGTCATCGGCGAACCTTCGAACTGTCAGGCGTACCATTTGACAGAGATTTTTTGCATTTTGTTATAATAACATGCCAAGTAAACTTTGTGCCTCTGTGCCTTTGAACCTGAGTAGTTATGGATGTGTCAGGAATGTAACATACGAGGGCGAACATAAATGTGCAACCGTGATTAACTTTTCAGACAGAAAAGGAGGTTTGTCAAATGAGTGAATCAAGAGATTCCAGGCTTTTCTACGGGTGGGTAATATTACTTGCATGCGTTCTTATAAGTTTCGTTTTTGGTTTCTTTTACAATTTTGGTGTCTTTTTTAAACCCCTTCAGTCGGAGTTTGGCTGGAGCAGGGCATTGACTTCTACGCTTTCTTCCGTGTCCACAATTGTTTATTGTATAGCCGCTGTCCTGGTGGGCTGGTTGACTGATAAGATAGGACCGAAAAAGGTGCTGGTTATTTGCGCGGTTCTTGTTGGCGCCGGGCTGGCATTGTCAGGCACGGCAAATACATTATGGCAATTATACATCTTCTGGGCGGGAATGCTGGCTGCGGGGACCGGTATTATTTATTCCCTGCCTGCCGCCACAGTGCAGAGATGGTTTGTAAAGAGGAGGGGCATCGTCCTAGGTATTTACATGTCCGGGATAGGTCTGGGAACATTGATTTTATCCCTTCTGTGCAATTATCTTATTGATGCATATGGCTGGCGGAATGCTTTCCAGATTTCAGGAGTCATAGGTTTTGTGATCCTCATTATACCGGCATTTCTCATCTATCGAACCCCTGAAGAAAGAGGGCTCAAACCTTACGGGGCGGAAGAGACACCGGCCGGTCAACCCCCGGCATCTTCATCGGCTGAGTATGGATTAACAACAGGGGAAGCATTGAGATCTAAGGCGTTCTGGACAGCATGGGTCATTCATACCCTGGCCAGCATCCCCCTGCTCATAGTCATGGTGCACATAGTTCCCCATTGCATAGACATGGGTATTTCAAAAGCCGCAGCCGCTGGCGCTCTTGGACTTATCGCCGCGATAGGAATTGCCGGCAGGCTTTTAATGGGGGCGATTGCCGATAAAACAGGATTTAAATTTGGTGTGGGCATTTCCCTTGCATTATGCTCCGTTATGATGCTCTTCCTTATACCGATAAGAAGTGTCTGGATGGTGTATCTATTTGCCATAGTATATGGGATCGGTTATGGGGGCAAGTCAGCGACCCTGCCGGGATTTGTGGGGTATCTCATGGGCACAAGAGCGCTTCCCGTGCTTATAGGAGTGATAGCTACCGCGTGGGGAGTCGCGGGGGCCATTGGTCCTCCTCTCGGGGGTTATGTCTTTGATATAACACACAGTTACACCGTTGCTTTTATCGTAGGCGCCGTGTGTTATGCCATAGCAAGTTTTCTCGCTTTTACTGTAAAGCAGCCTGAAAAACTCCGTCTTTAGAATTTCCCGTGACTGTCAACATAATCCCCGAAATCTGTGGATTATGTTGACAGCGCAGGTGTTGGTGTCAGGGATCGGTGGCCAGAGATCAGTAAAAGATTAATGTAACCATTCACTGAACGTCGAAATTAGAAAATAGAAATTGGAAATTTGGCCTCATGCTTT
>JAGGSD010000015.1 GCA_021159265.1 Syntrophobacterales bacterium
GAAAATCCTCATAAATCAACAGAGTCATCAATGTTTATAACATTCTTTTGACATAACGGGGCAAATCGTCTAAAAGTAACGGCATTACAACGGGCCTAGAAAAATGGAACCGGGATTCAGAATGAAACAGGAATAATTTCATATGCAATCTCTTTATTCTGACCACTGACTTCTTATTTCTGTTTTTTAGAAAATTACAGGAGCAATTTAATTATGTACAACGCCAGTGACTTGAGGAAAAATTTGAAAATTCAGATTGACGGTGATCCTTATGTAATTACGGAATTTCAGTTTGTAAAGCCGGGCAAGGGGCAGTCTCTTTATCGATGCAAACTAAGGAACATGATTAACGGAAATCAGTTCGAGCGAACTTTCCGTTCGGTGGATACCTTTCAGACAGCCGATCTTCAGGAAAAGAAAATGCAGTATCTGTATCCGGAGGGTAATAAATACTGCTTTATGGATCTTGAGACCTATGAGCAGGTATATCTGACGGAAGAGCAGTTAGGCGATGCAAAAAATTTCCTTATTGACAGCCTGGAGGTGGAAATCCTCTTTTTTGGAGATACACCCCTTGGAATTACGCTTCCAAATTTCGTGGAATTAACTGTGACCAGGGCCGATCCCTGGGTCAAAGGGGATACTGCGGCAGGAAATTCCAAACCGGTCACTGTGGAAACCGGTTATCAGCTCCTTGCCCCCCCCTTTGTTGAAGAAGGAGAAAAGATAAGGATTGATACACGTACCGGCGATTATGTCACCCGTGTCAAAAATTAAAGACAGAGATTCTGCGCGGAATAAAGATAACCTTCTCACTCGCGCTATGATAATCCGTGGTATCCGTCAATTTTTTATTGATAGAGATTATCTTGAAGTCGAAACTCCAATAAGAATTCCTGCCCCTGCGCCGGAAACCTACATCGATGCCGTGCCATCAGATGGCTGGTTTCTTCATACCTCGCCGGAGCTTTGTATGAAGCGTTTGCTTGCGGCGGGATATTCAAAAATATTTCAAATCACAAAATGTTTTCGTGATAAAGAAAGAGGGAAACATCATCTTCCCGAATTTACCATTCTGGAGTGGTATAAAACCGGCATTGATTATTGGGAAATGATGAATGAATGTGAAGACCTGTTTCTCTTTATATCTCATTATCTCGGCATGGGCGAAATCATCCGCTATCGTGACATGAAGATCGATCTGAGAAAACCATGGATCAAAATATCCGTCAGGAATGCTTTTGAATGTTATTCACCTTTATCTCTTGAGAAGGCCATGGAAGATAATCGTTTCGATGAGATGGTGGCTTGTCATATTGAGCCACATCTTGTGTGCGAAAAGCCTGTGTTCCTGTATGATTATCCAGTATCGTTGGGGGCCCTGGCCAGGTCTAAAAAAGATGACCCAACAGTGGCTGAACGGTTTGAAATTTATATGGGAGGTCTTGAGCTGGCCAATGCTTTTTCTGAACTAACGGATGTTGATGAACAAAGAGCACGTTTTACGAAAGAAAGAGCACACAGACACGAACTAGGTCAAACAACATACCCAATGCCTCAAATCTTTTTAGATGCCCTTCATGATATGCCCGATTCAGCAGGTATCGCACTGGGAATAGACCGGATGATAATGATTTTTACTGGTACGGATACCATTGATGATGTGGTGACATTTACGCCGGAAAAATTATAAAAATGGAAATATGGAAAGTTGATGAACTCGTAAAAAAGTCTGAAAAACACTCTTTTGTCATTCTGAGAGATAGCGAAGAATCTGATATCATTGAGATTCTTCGTCGCTTCGCTCCTCAGAATGACACGGCGTGGACTTTTTACGAGTGCATCGAAGTTGATATTGACGAATTTACATGATAAAGGATGTCAGCTTATACATTGAAATGGCACTTAAGTTCTTCGATTATACTTCCCTACTCAAATAATACGAAAATTATGAATATATCCCATAATAAAAACGAAACTATTCTTTTTGCCAAGATGTCCGGTCATGGCAACGATTTTATCGTTATTGATAACAGGAGAGAAAACCTTTCGATAGACTGGAGCGAAAAGGCACGTTCCTGGTGCAGGCGACGGGGTGCAGTCGGCGCTGATGGCATTCTGCTGGTTGAAAAGAGTAATATTGCCGCTTTTAAAATGAGGATATTCAACGCAGATGGCAGCGAAGCCGAGATGTGTGGAAATGGCGCCCGGTGTATTGCCGCTTTTGCAGTGCATCAGAAAATTGCACGGCGACGTATGACATTTGAGACGCTGGCGGGGATTATTGAAGCTGATGTGAAGGACGATGATGTTTTTATTAAGCTGACGGACCCGGTGGAGATAAAAGATGGGATAACATTAAATGCAGGCGATTTGGAACTGCCTGCCTTTTTTGTTAATTCAGGAGTTCCCCACACTGTAATGTTTAAAAATGGTGTGAAGGAACTTTCAGCAGACGAAATTCGAGAAACAGGCCGCATGATTCGGTTTCACCCCCTGTTTCAGCCGGAAGGGACTAATGTTGATTTTGTTGAGATTCTCGGTCCGGGCAGAATACGTGTGCGCACTTATGAACGTGGCGTTGAGGAAGAAACACCGGCATGTGGAACAGGCGCTGTCGCTGCGGCAATAATAACCAATAAATTTAAAAATATGGGAAATTCTCCTATTCGTGTTGAAATGCCCGGCGGAACTCTTTCGGTTACCTTTAAAAACAAGGAAGACAATTTTGAAGACGTATGGCTGTCGGGTAAGGTTGACTGGATTTTTAATGGTGAAATCGTTAGTCACTGAGATATCAAAGTCTTTATTCACTACAACTGTGTCTTTTGCGCAGATGTTGGTGTCAGCAGTGAAAAGGCACAAGGACAAAGGTTCAAGGAAAAACCGTAACCGTTCACAGGTCCATGGTTCAGCGTCCAGGGTTAAGGACAAAGGCAGCATTAAAGACCTGAAGCCCTCGTCAAAAATACTCATTTTCGCAAATAATTGCCAATTTGGCTCCGGATTTTGTTTCAGGCCTGACGAAGCTGACGCTTTTCTCGTAAATACGTATCCCAAATGCAGTCCGGGGACAAGAATGGAACCTTGAACCC
>JAGGSD010000164.1 GCA_021159265.1 Syntrophobacterales bacterium
CCAGTGAAATCAACAAGTTATATTAAATTCGCCCAAACGAGTTACTTGAAAGTCGCATAAACACTCTTTTGCCATTCTGAGCGATAGCGAAGAATCTGATATCACTGAGATTCTTTGTCGCTCCGCTCCTCAGAATGACACGGCGTGGACTTTTTACGAGTGCATCAACATTATTTTGAAAGGAAGGTTAATTTGTAATGAAGAATTTGCAAAAAATATTAGATAACATTCAACCACTAAATGAAGATTACATGAAGCGGGCAAAGCTTAAATTGGACAGTCTTACAAAACCGGTTGAAAGCCTCGGCAGGCTTGAAACAATTGCCCAAAAATACGCTGTCATCAGAGAAGATCTGAATCCATCCATAAAGAGAAAAATGATTTTTACCTTTGCAGGTGATCATGGCGTTGTAGAGGAAGGTGTGAGCGCTTATCCCGGGGAGGTCACGGTACAGATGGTCTTGAATATGCTCGCCGGCGGGGCTGCCGTCAACGTCCTTGCAAGGCATGCAGGCGCGGAAGTAGTTATTGTGGACATAGGTGTGAATCATGATTTTGCACCCATTGGAGGACTTGTTATCAAGAAAGTGGGCTATGGAACGAAAAATTTTACGAAAGGCCCCGCCATGACCCGCGCCGAAGCTCTTCAGTCTATCAGGGTTGGCATGGAGCTGGCGGACAAGTATGCCGGAAAGGGCGTGGATATTATAGGAACGGGAGAAATGGGGATTGGCAACACGACACCCTCCAGCGCTATACTGTCGGTTTTTACAGGGTTAAAAGCGGAAGAGGTAACCGGCAGAGGTACTGGAATTGATGATAAAGTGCTGCACAAAAAGGCATCCATTATAGAAAAGGCCATATCCGTAAACCGGCCGAATCCTGAAGATCCAGTGGACGTCCTGGCCAAAGTGGGCGGTTTTGAAATAGGTGGAATAACCGGTCTGATTATCGGTTGCGCTTCTCACCGGATACCTGTTGTAGTGGATGGTTTCATATCCACAGCGGGCGCCATGATTGCGGTTGGTCTGAATCCCACTATAAATGAATATCTTTTTTATTCGCATCTTTCTTCTGAAGCAGGGCATAAACAAATGCTTGAGAAACTGGGACAGCAACCCATTCTGGATTTGGATATGAGACTGGGGGAGGGAACGGGCGCTGTTATAGCCACGTCAGTCATTGAGGCTGCAGTAAAGGTTATGACGGAAATGGCAACCTTTGAATCTGCAGGTGTGGATAAGGCGCTGGAATAATGAAGGGATTTCTCACAGCATTACAATTTCTCACTCGAATCACTATACTGAAGGGACTTGATACTACTGGTGAAGAACTGGCCAGGTCGATGGCCTGTTTCCCCCTGGTTGGTTTTTTGATTGGTTGTATCCTTGTGGGTGTCAGGCTTGTTCTGAACATGGTTCTTCCTTCTCCCCTCGTTGATATACTGGTCATTGTAACACTCGTAGTTATTGCCGGTTCCTTTCATCTGGATGGATTTGCCGATACCGTTGATGGCCTGGCCGGTGGGACAGACCGTGAAAAGTCCCTTTCCATCATGAGGGACAGCAGATTAGGTTCTTTTGCCGTAGTCGGCCTGGTTCTCCTTTTAATCCTGAAGGTGTTTGCTCTGATGGAGGTGCCTGAAGAAGTAAAAAACAGAGCCCTTCTGATAATGCCTGTATTAGGAAGATGGACAACGGTTCAACTGGCGTCATTTTTTAACTATGCCAGATCCGGTTCCGGAACGGCGCTGGCTTTTACACAGTTTGCAGGGAAGAAGGAATACTTCATCTCCACATTGATAACTGTTGCCATCGTGACCGGTTTATTCTTATTGCAGGGATTATTAATACTGGCGGTCGTGGCAGTATCCACATTCCTCTTCGGCCTGTTTTTTAAAAAACGTATCGGAGGGGTAACAGGGGATATTATGGGCGCGGGATGTGAACTGAGTGAAGTCATCACCCTGCTCTTGATTTGTGGACTGTTTTGCAGGTAGCACAGAGGACTTATGGAAACTCATACAAGATTGTTTTTGATAAGACATGGCCAGGTAGAAAACTTTTCGGAGAGAATATATAACGGTCACAAAGATGTTGATATAACCGAACTTGGGGTCAGACAGATGGAAGCGGTTGCGGCCAGGCTCAAGGATGAAAATCTGGAGGGGGTTTACTGCAGTGATCTGATCCGGACAAAAAGGGGCGCTCAAATCATTGCATCAGAGCATGGCCTTATCCCCGAATCACGATCCGGTCTTAGAGAATTAAATGTAAAACTGTGGGAGGGATTGACGGCAAACGAAATAGAAGAACGATTCCCTGGAACCTTTGATAAATGGTGGAGGGAAATAGCCGATTACAGGATACCCGGGGGTGAAAGCATTCGTGATCTGTCTAATAGGGTCATCCCGGCTTTAACGGAAATTCTGGGTGCAAATCGTGGGAAAAATATTGTTCTGGTGGCCCACGGGGTGGTCAATCGTGTGATACTCGCGGATGCCATGAAACTTGATCTTAACAATATATATTCCATGGAACAGGACTATGGATGTCTGAATATTATTGATTACTTTTCCGGGCATACCGTTGTTAAGCTGATTAATGAGCAATTACTCAGCGAAAACCAATTTTAAATTTTTGGGACGTCCTTTGGTTAAGCCGGTTCCCGTTCAAGATCAAAGCGGCGCCAGGCGGATTGGGGCTTATACTGGAAAGGTAACTACTCAGGTTCAAAGGTTCGAAGGCACAGAGGCACAAAGCTTATTTGCCTTGCTGTTGTTATATTATAACAAAATGCAAAAAAGCTCTGTCAAATAATATGCCTAACGGTTCGACGACTCGGCTGAGCGATTCGACGGTTCGACTGAGCTCGCCGAAGGTTCAACGAAGACCACAGGCGGCGTCGGTTGTTACTTTTTTACTCTTTGTGCCTCTGTCTTCGGCGAGCCTGTGACGAGCTCAGTCGAACCATGCCTTTGCCGCTCTGTGCCTACCTGAGTAGTTACCTGTAAAGATTAAATTCCATGAGGATTCCCTATAAAACCACTACCTGAAGAAATAGTAGAGGACTTACGTTTAAAGGCAGATAA
>JAGGSD010000153.1 GCA_021159265.1 Syntrophobacterales bacterium
AAAGTCAAAAACTCGCTAATATATGTCATTCTCACGAAACCTGTCCTCTACTCCGATCGGAGAGCAGGAATCCAGTAATTACACGCAGTTATAGATTCCCGACTTCGGCGTGAGCTCAGTCGAGCCGTCGAACGTGCTTCGAATTTCGAATTTCCAGTTTATCTGGGTTAGGGTGTGGAAGTGAAACTCTATTCTAACAGAATCGAGTTATCCAAAAACATGGAAACTGATGTGGCTAATTTTTTTTTGCTGTAGGTTATTGCGCCGGTATTACGAGAGGTTTGCTGCAAGCTTCCGCCAGCGGAATCCTGGCTTCCTGGTCCTTTTGGAAGGCATGAATTTTGCTGATAACATTCTACGCAAAAAGATAATTATTTTTTCATGGAAATTTACTGAGGAGCAGTAAAATAATAAAATGCCAAATTTTACATTTAAAGACAACGATAATATCTGTCCTATAAGCAAGCTCCCGTGCCCAGGCCGATGCATATACGCTGACATAATGGAAAACATCGACCTCGGAATAATCGTTCTTGATATCGGGAATGAAGAGCTGATCTTCCAGAATAAATCCGCAATGAATATTTTGGGGAGAACAACAAGCTCCACAAATTATCACACCTTTACTTCACTGTTTATGCAAGGCCTTGAAAAAGATCTCACTTCGAAAAACTTTGGTAAGGCTCGAAGACTCCATTACCAAGACAGGCTTTTGGGTTATACGGCATACATGGTATCAGGAAAATATATCTGGATAATAATACGTGACATTACGGAAAAAGCGAGACTTGAATCCATGACCGAAGAAATGAATACCATGGAAAACATTAATTACATATTCTCCGGTATCAGACATGAGCTTGGCAATCCAGCCAACTCTATTAAGATGACTCTGAGCGTTCTCAAAAATAATCTTGACACATATTCCAACAATACAATTTTAAAGTACGTGGACCGCGCCCTTACTGAAATATCGAGAGTAGAATACCTTCTACAGTCCCTGAAGAGTTTCAGCATGTTTGAGAACCCCCTTATACAGCATGTGAATCTCCCCGACTTTCTGGATCGATTTTTGTTCCTTGTGAAAGGAGATTTAGAAGAAGCCGGGATAGAGATAAAAATCACGTTATCGCCGGATGTAGAATGGATCAGCGCAGACCCGAGGGTGCTCCAGCAGGCAATGCTAAACCTTATCACTAATGCCTCCGACGCCACGCTGGGCAAAGATAATGCTGAAATAGCCATCAGCATATTCAAAAAAGATGATATGATTTGCATAAATGTCAAGGACAACGGCCACGGCATATCAAAAGAAGGCCAGAAAAACCTTTTTAGACCGTTTTATACAACCAAACCTAACGGCACGGGCCTTGGCCTGGTGATAACAAGAAGGATGCTGACCAGGATGAATGGCCACATAGAAATACAAAGTCAGGAAAACATCGGAACCACGGCAACCATATCCATTCCGGAGGCTTGATTGAAAACACATAGCGCCAAAAGAAACATACTGATCATAGATGACGACAGGGCATTCTGCGATACAGCCAGAGACTATCTCACCAGCGAAACAATGGAAGCATTTACAGCCTATACGGGTGCAGATGGTCTTGCTGTATGCTCCCAAAGGAAGGTGGAAATAGTTCTCCTGGATCAAAAGCTTCCTGACATGGAAGGCGTGTCTCTTTGTCCGGCTATTTTAAAACAAAATGACCAGACCAAAATAATTTTTGTTACGGCATACCCAAGCTTCGACAATGCCGTGGAAGCCATAAAGGCCGGGGCTTACGACTACCTTTCCAAACCGTTCGAACTGGAAGAGTTGAAACTTGCTATCAAGAAAGCATTAAGAGCACTGGAATTAGAGGTTATAGAGCAGCTCCAGAATTATAAAGATGATAAGGAGAGCAGGGAAAACATACTGATCTGCGGCGAGGGAGGGCTGGCAGAAACAATCAGGATTGTGGATCTTGCAGCATCAGTAAATGCTCCGGTTCTTATTACAGGTGAAACTGGCACAGGAAAGAATGTCGTTGCAAAATCCATTCATTACAAAAGTCCCGCTAAAGGGAGACCATTTATCAGTATAAACTGTGCAGCTTTACCGGAGAATCTAATTGAAGCAGAACTCTTCGGCTGCGCAAAAGGGGCATTTACAGGCGCCGTGACTGCCAGAAAGGGTATCTTTGAGCTGGCGGAAAAGGGAACGCTTTTTCTCGATGAAATAGGAGCCATGCCTCTTCATTTACAGTCAAAGTTATTGAACGTTCTGGAGGACAAACAGATAAGAAGGGTCGGAGGAGAATCCGTAAGACCCGTAGATGCGCGTATAATAGCTGCAACCAACGCTGATCTGGAAGATCTTGTAAAGAAAAAAATGTTCCGGAGTGACCTCTATTACCGCCTGAGCGTGATAAGAATTCATATTCCTCCCCTGAGAGACAGATTACAAGATATACCTGAGTTGTGTGATTTCTTTATCCACAAAACTGCGAAGAATCGCAAAACAACGCTTCCGGATTCAGAACTTTCACTGTTAATGGAATATGAATGGCCGGGGAATGTAAGAGAGCTGAAGAACGTGATAGAAAGATCCCTCATAATTCAACAAGGGGCGGTTCTCAGACCTTCAGAGTTCCTGAAAATAACTAATTCTTCTTTTCCCGCACCTTTACCGCCTGCAGAAAATGATATTATTACGCTGAAAGAAATCGAAAAAGAATATATAACGCAAGCTCTCCGCAAATTCTCCGGCAATTATACCCGGACCGCCAGAGCGCTGGGTATATCTCTGTCAACTCTTAAGAGAAAAATCAAGCGTTACAATCTTGGCCATGCAATGTCAAAAATAATGTAATAGTTCATATTGGACTATCCATTATGAACTATCTAGAATTTAATTTATCTGTTCTTATCATGTCAACCTATTGATTAAACAGATAGTTCCAGGATTATTTATATTTGGCACGACCTTTGCTAGACACATTAGCATGATGTTCATAATAACTCGAAAATACCTAGCGTCATGTCAAGTTTGCAATGTCGCACAAGCCTTCGTCATTGCGAGGCCGAAGGCCG
>JAGGSD010000326.1 GCA_021159265.1 Syntrophobacterales bacterium
TTCGTGTTTTCGTGATAAAAATATATCTTGTTTGGTTCCGGCTTGTCCGGGTTAGGGTTAAGTATCCTGTTAAATAAATAATCCAACTATCCATTGAAATGGCTAAAGCCAAGACTCTGTTTTACCGATATAATATGCAGATTTATAAAAGCCGGGGGCGACACAATGACAATATTCTCTTATAAAGTTGAAAGTGCCCTTAGATCATATAACAGGCAGAACAACTCAAAGGGCGGGATCGACATCTAATAAAACTAACGATGCCGGTAGATATCAATGACTCTGTTGATTTAAGGTCTTTTCGCCCAATCTCTGCGTTATGCTCAAAAAATAATCCTCGGAATATTAACTATATGCCTGCGGTTATTTTTTTCGCTTGCCTTAATCTTGAACGAAAATCCTCATAAATCAACAGAGTCATTAATGTGCAGTAAATCTGTCATCGGTAAATGAGAAAAAAATGTGCATGAGAAAATTTCATACGGTTTATTAGATGTTATTCTGCAAAGTGACAAGCCAAAATAAGGTAAACGCCCTGTAACTGCTCAGGATATCGGGTTCAAGCTTGCCCCGGCGCGATTTGATGCGCATCCCGCACAATCGCACTTAATGTTGCGTCCGGAGTTTCTATACAATGAGACCTTTGCAGAATGTTCAATTTTGTTCAAGTTCAAGGAAGGCGAAGATTTTAACCACAGGAATATATTGGATATTTCGAGGATTAAAATTTGAGCCTGACGCAGAAATTGGGCAAAAGGGAACGTTATGCAAAGGTCTCACAATGGGACCGGGAAGCCGGCTTTGTGCCAGAGGTTTACAGTTTACGGTTGGAAAACATTGAAAACCTGATGGAAGATATTGAAACCTGACAAATGGCACCCTGTTTGACGCGAAAAGTGCACAGACTGACAAAAAGTAAATCTCCTCCCAAAGCGCAACTTTGAACTGTAAAACTGTGAATCTGAGCAGTTACGGTAAACGAACTACCCTTCGGCAAGTTGCAGACTAAATATACGGCTGAGACAATTCGGTGTGTTTATGACAAGAAAATACATGGAAGATAAACAGTCCATTTTAATTGTGGACGATGACACTTCCACAAGAAATTTAATAGCTGACGCTCTCAAGGAAAAAAACCTTTATTACATAAGGAAAGCTGACAATGGTATTAAAGCATTAGAGCTGTTCCAGGAGAAACCCTGCGATCTGATCATAAGTGACCTGAAAATGCCCGGCATGAACGGCATCGAACTGTTAAACAGGATCCATGAAATAAACCCAACCACATCTATTATCATCATAACAGGGTACCCATCTGTAGATATATCCGTATTAGCCATGAAATCCGGCGCCATTGACTTTCTTGAAAAACCATTTAAAATCGATGACTTGCTCTTTAAAGTGGACATTTGCATGAAAGAAAGATTAGCTCTTGGCAAAAAAGATCTGGACATAAAGATAGACATGGCAAGATTAAATAACAAAATAGAAGAGCTGTCCATGATTGGTTACATATACGACAACATCGAAAAGACAGGGAGTAATAACGATGAAGTTTTCCAGGAAATAGCGGCACTTGCCCTGAAAGTAACAGGTGGAGAAAGTTGTTCTCTTGTATTATTTGACGAGGATAATAATGCTTTTTATCCACAGATTGTCAAAAACAGAAATGACGGAGATTGCAATAAAGAAAAAGTTACTTCACTCTATGCAATCTTTCGAGATGTGGCGCAAAAAAAAGAAGCGGTTCTCACAAATTCCAACGGTGACACCGGGCTTTTCAAGTCTCTGTTATGCGCTCCCCTTATGATAAGAAATAAAGTTTTCGGCCTGTTAAGTATAATTAACAACAAGATGGAAAAACAATTCACACAAAAAGATCTTAACTACATTTCCAGCTTGTCCCGAAGGGCTTCTCTTAACATAGAAAACAGGATGCTGTACGAAAGTGTATTTACAAGCATAATGGATACCTTTATGTCCCTGATACATTCTATCCATGCAAGAGATCATTACACGGAGAGACACTCAATAAATGTATCATCCCTGGCTGTAAAGACTGCCACGGCGATGCACCTTTCAACAGACCAGATCGAATGTCTTAAAATCTCAGGGATGCTGCATGATATAGGTAAGATAGCCATACCGGACAGCATATTGTTGAAACCGGGCCGTTTGACAAACGAAGAGTACAATATAATTAAAACTCATCCATCAACCGGAGAAGATATTTTAAGTCACATAAAACTCTTTGATTCAGAAAAAAAGGTTATCCGTCACCATCATGAAAGATGGGATGGCAAGGGATATCCTGATGGAATTTCGGGAGAAGATATACCGCTTCTTTCGAGGATATTGGCCGTGGCGGATACATTTGACGCCATAACCAATGATCGTCCATATCGAAAGGGATTACCAGTAGATACAGCAATCAATGAACTGAATCGAAACCGCAATCTGCAATTCGATGAAACAGTTGTGAATGCGTTCATCTCAACACTGTAATGGCAAAGCGCTAAATGTTTTTCTTTAATCCTTGTCCCTTTCGTCTGGACGACGTCTGGGAGGCTGTCCGAGAATGGTTATTTCCCGCAATCTCTACGTCAGGCTCAGATTTTAATCCTCAAAATACTCAATGTATTCTGCGGCCTTCGGCGAGCTCAGCCGAGCCGTCGAGCCATCAGGTGTATCATTTGGCAAAGATTTTTTGCATTTTGTTATAATATAATAACAGTAAAGCAAATAAGCTTTGTGCCTTTTAACCTGAGTAGTTACGTCATTTGTATAATTTTTTGACGAAAGTGTCACAGAATTGTTAATGTCTGAAACTTACCCCCCCCATGCTGGTGTAATAATAACGAAACACACACATTGCCGTGGCTCTTCTGTATCACCGGTTAGCGCCCATCCAGAAATGAATTCTTCAAAAAACGAACACTAATAAGTTTCACATTCAAAAATGAGCAATTTTTGATGCGCTTGTAAAAAGTCCATGCCGTGTCATTCTGAGGAGCGGAACGACGAAGAATCTCAATAATATCAGATTCTTCGCTATCGCTCAGAATGACAAAAG
>JAGGSD010000106.1 GCA_021159265.1 Syntrophobacterales bacterium
CAAATATCTAAACGGGAAAGAGTTAAACTTTTTACAATAGAGTTAATGCCACTTCTGTGGCGTTGATGTTTTGAACATTTGAATATTAGAAATTCGGATTTGTTTCGCATTTAGTGCTTCGAATTTCGAATTTCCAGTTTATCTGGGTTAGGAGTTAGTTTTGTTTAAATCAGGCTTTGTCGGGATTACAGGAAAACCTAACGTAGGGAAATCGACCCTTCTGAATTCTATCATCGGCGAGAAGGTGGCTATTGCCACCCATAAACCTCAGACGACAAGAAACAGAATCATGGGGATCAAAAACATCGGCAGGGGGCAAATTATTTTTCTCGATACGCCCGGAATTCACAAAGCCAAAACACCATTGAACAAATATATGGTTAAAACAGCTATCAGCACTTATGCCGACGTGAATGTTTTACTATTCATTGTCGAAGCAAATACGGGTCTGGACAAAGATGATTATCTTACAATAAAATCATTACAGGGTATAAAGATTCCCGTTATTGCACTGATCAACAAAATCGATCTTGTAAAGAAAGATTCCATTCTTCCCGTGATTGATGAGTTGAGAAAACTATTTACCTTTAAAGAAATTATTCCTCTATCTGCTCTCACCGGATATTATATAGACACTCTTCTTGACGTGATATGGAACTTCCTGCCGGAAGGACCTGAATACTTTCCAGACGATATGTTCACGGACAGTTCTGAAAGATTCCTCGCCGCGGAAATAATCAGGGAGAAAGTAATGCTCCTGACACATCAGGAAATACCATATTCGACAGCCATCGTTCTTGAATTCTTCAAAGAAGATAATAGGAAAAACATGATCCATGTAGGAGCAACTATTAACGTGGAAAAAGATTCACAAAAGGGTATTATCATCGGGAAAAAAGGAAGCATGTTAAAAGAAATAGGAAAACGGTCACGACTTGAAATGGAAAGATTTTTCGACACAAAAATATATCTGGAGTTGTTTGTCAGGGTACAAAAAGACTGGACCCGAGATGAAAAGTCACTCAAGGAGTTTGGATACATAAGTAAATAGGGATCGGGAGTCGGGGCAGGGATCGGGGGTGTTTTTGCAACATATCTCATCATGCCAAAAGCCTAAGGGGTGACCGTTGTCTTTTGCTGATCCCCGATACCTGATCCCTGATAACTTTGCGGCTTTGCCGCATTAGATTCAAAGTTCCAAGGTTGATGTATTCGTAAAAAGTCAGAAAAACACTCTTTTGTCATTCTGAGCGATAGCAAAGAATCTGATATCATTGAGATTCTTTGTTGCTCCGCTCCTCAGAATAACACGGTGTGGACTTTTTACGAATGTGTCAAGGTTCACAGCTAGAGATCATTGGCTCGAAAAGTGTGCAGTCTAACAAAAATGTCAATCCTGAACCTTGAACCTGGCAACCTGAGTTGTTACGAAGAGGTTATTATAGTGTGAAACCAATTATTGCAATAGTCGGACGACCGAATGTGGGAAAATCCACCCTTTTTAATCGTTTGTCAGAAAATAAAAAAGCCATCGTAATTGATCAGCCTGGCGCTACAAGGGACAGAAATTATGCCGATTCTTCCTGGAACGGCAAACAATTCATGCTTATTGACACAGGCGGATTTGAACCCGTTTCCGAGGAAAGGATGCTGGCGCAAATGCGTGAGCAGACGACTCTTGCCATAGAGGAGGCAACAGCAATCATTTTCCTGATGGATGGAAAAGAAGGATTAACTCCATCGGACATGGAAATTGTAGAAATCCTTAGGAATACCAGGAAGCCTGTCTTTTTCGTTGTTAACAAAATCGATGGGCCGAAGCAGGAAGAACTTTCTTATGAATTTTATCGATTAGGTGTAGAACGTCTTTATACTATTTCTGCTGAACATGGCGGGCTCGGTCTGGCCGATCTCATGGACGATGTTGCTGAATGTCTTCCCTTATCGTGTGCCATTGACGATGATGAAGAGCGAATCAAAATTGCCGTGATCGGAAAACCCAATGTGGGGAAATCATCCCTCATCAACAAAATAATCGGTTACGACAGGACAATTGTTAATCCAGTTCCCGGTACGACAAGAGATACCATAGACACACCGTTTGAAATTAACGACAGAAAATACCTGTTAATAGACACCGCAGGGATAAGAAGAAAAAGCAAGGTCAGTCAAAGGCTCGAACAATACAGTGTTCTTGAAGCAATAAAAACCCTGAGCCGTTGCGATGTTGCATTAATCCTTGTAGATGCAACGGAAGGGGTAACGGACCAGGATACAAAAATAGCGGGGCTGGCCTATGAGAGGGGGGTTGTCTGTATTATTGTTCTCAATAAATGGGATCTTCTGGAGAAAGATAACAGCACCATAGGAAAACATGTAAAACATACCAAGGATAAATTGAAATATCTTGATTTTGCACCCATAATATCCATTTCAGCCCTCACCGGACAGAGAATATACAGGATATTCGAATTGATAGAAACTGCCTATGATCAATTCACAAAAAGGATTCCCACGCCTCTGTTAAATACGAAAGTGCGGGAATTCCTCGATATGCGCCCACCTCCACGTTATAGAAACAGACCTCATAATTTCAGTTACGTTACGCAGGCTTCAGTAAAGCCTCCAACATTTATCTTCTTTGTCCGTGAACCTAAAGGTGTTCACTTTTCATACCAGCGATACCTCACAAACAAAATACGGGAAGAATTCAACTTTGACCATGTGCCGATCAGACTGAAGTTCAGAAAAAAGGGCAAGCGGGGTTAAGAATTTCCATAAAATTCAATTGACCTAAGAACATGTTTTATGATAATAATTTCAAGTTATTCGCGTGATTTTTAGAGATACGGCAACTTTTTTAACATTTCACACAGGATGCACCCGTAAAAAGTCCACACCGTATCATTCTGAGGAGCGGAGCAACAAAGAATCTCAATGATATCAGATTCTTCGCTATCGCTCAGAATGACAAAAGAGTGTTTTTGTGACTTTCAAGGAAGTCATTTTGATAAAAGTGGCTTAACACATTGTTATTATATGATATTGCATGAATTGTGTTC
>JAGGSD010000013.1 GCA_021159265.1 Syntrophobacterales bacterium
CTGGCATTGATGCTTGCATGCATTAAAGATCATATAGAGCTGATTCGATACATTACGATATATTCGAACCGATTCGCGCCAGGGCAGGCCCAACCCTTTCCATTCAAGGAAGAGGGAGCAATTATGAGAAATTATAAAATGTCTTTGAAATACGCGATCGTTTTTTCAAGACCTTCATCCAGATCTATGGCCGGTTTCCAATTGAGTTGTTCAAAGGCAAGACTGATATCCGGCTGCCGCTGCCGCGGATCATCCTGAGGAAGAGGCGCAAACACAATTTTTGACCGTGACCCCGTTATCTCCAGGATTTTTTCAGCCAGCTCAAGAATAGTGAATTCAGAAGGATTCCCCAAGTTTACAGGGCCGGTGAATTCATCCGGATCATTCATCATCCGGATCATGCCATCTATCAAATCATCTACATAGCAGAATGAACGCGTCTGCATTCCGTCGCCAAAGACGGTTATATCCTGATTTTTCAGGGCCTGAACGATAAAGTTGCTGACGACTCTGCCGTCATTAGGGTGCATTCTTGGTCCATAGGTGTTGAAAATTCGTACCACCCGGATGTTGACCCCGTTTTGCCGGTAATAATCGAAAAAGAGGGTCTCGGCGCAGCGTTTACCCTCATCATAACAGGATCTGATCCCGACACTATTGACATTACCCCAGTAGTCTTCCTTCTGGGGATGAACAATGGGATCACCATAAATTTCGCTGGTGGAGGCCTGGAGGATTTTCGCTTTTACCCTTTTTGCCAGTCCGAGCATGTTGATAGCCCCCATTACGCTGGTCTTTATGGTTTTAACGGGATTGTACTGGTAATGAATGGGAGAAGCGGGACAAGCCAGGTTATATATCTCATCTACTTCAAGAAGAATAGGCTGTACAAGATCATGGCGTATCAATTCAAAATTGGCTTTCCCCAAAAGATGGCTTATGTTCCGTTTTCCGCCGGTAAAGAAATTATCGAGGCATAAAACATCATGACCTTCCGCAACCAGACGATCACAGAGATGGGACCCGAGAAATCCGGCGCCGCCTGTGACCAATACGCGACGCGTATTGAAATTTTGAGTTTCCATAAAAATCCTTTTTTTAGCCACAGACACACACAGACTGACATAAATTACATTACAAAACGCTTTATCTCTGCTTTTGGATATGTAAAATTTACAAGCAAACCCATCTTTATTCCTGTGGCTTTTAAGTAGTTTAATATCTGTGCTTCATGAATCTTTTGTAATTTATCAACTGCCTTTAGTTCAATTATCACCGTATCCTCAACAACGATGTCGGCAAAATACTCTCCGATATTTTTGCCCTTATATTTCACAGAAATCGGAAATTGACTCACCGCTTTAATTTCCCTTGAATGCAGCTCCATAATTAAAGCATTCTCATAAACTTTTTCGAGAAATCCAGCGCCCAACGATTTACTAACTTCAAATATTGCGCCATTTATCTGATATGTAAGTTTATTAACATCCATATTTCTTCATTTTTGACAAAAGTCTGTGTCCGTCTGTGTGGGTCTGTGGCCAATTCATTAAAAGTGTGTAAGCGCAGGTTTGCCGATCGGATAGACATTGAAACCAATTTCGAACAGTTTCTCATGGTCAAGGATATTTCTGCCGTCAAAGATAAAGGCGGGCTTGGTCATCGACTTGTATATCTTTTCAAAGTCAAGACCTGCGTACATATCCCACTCGGTCATCACGGCAATGGCATCACAGCCGGCGGCTGCATCATAAGGATCCTCAACATAGTTTATTTGTCCATTTATATCGCTCAGGGCTGTCATCGCGTTTTTTAAGGCCTGTGGATCGGTTATAATTAAATCAGCTTTTTCTTCCACCAATCTTCCGGCAATCAATATGGCAGGGCTTTCTCTCGTGTCGCCCGTATTTGCCTTGAACGCGAAGCCAAAAAGGCAGATTCTCTTGCCTGCCAGTGTGTTGAACATGGCGCTTAACATATTGAGTATAAAGCGCTCTTTTTGATAATCGTTGATTTTGACGACACCTTCCCAGTAATCCGCCATCTCATCAAGACCCTGGAAGCGGCAAATATAGACCAGATTTAGAATATCCTTCTTGAAGCATGACCCGCCAAAGCCTATGCCGGCATTCAGGAACTTGTTGCCGACACGACTATCCATGCCGACAGCCCGGGAAACCTCAGTTATGTCGGCATCCGTCTTTTCACAAAGGGCGGAGATAGAATTAATTGATGAAATTCTCTGTGCCAGAAAGGCATTCGAAACGAGCTTGGAGAGCTCGCTGCTCCAGATATTGGAGGTTATAATCCGCTCCTCCGAAACCCAGTTGGCATAAATTTTGACCAGTTCATCCCTCGCCTTTAAACCCTCCGGTGTTTCCCGAGAGCCAATCAGTATTCGATCAGGATCTTCCAGATCTTTGACGGCTGAACCTTCCGCAAGGAACTCCGGATTAGAAAGGACGTCGAAACGAATGCCATTATTCATCGACGTAAGAATTCTCTCCATAGCCAGAGCAGTTTTCACCGGAAGGGTGCTCTTTTCCACAACTATCTTGTGTGATTCCGCAGATTCGCGTATTTGCCGCGCCGTTTTTTCCCAGTATTGTAAATCGGCGGCCATGCCCGCGCCGGTCCCGTATGTCTTGGTCGGCGTATTCACGCTGACAAAGATGATTTCAGACTCTTTTATTCCCTTTTCGATATCCGTATTGAAAAAGAGGTTTCTGCCACGAACAGTTTTCACAATCTCGTCAAGGCCGGGCTCATAAATGGGGAGATCATCCGAGTTCCACCGGGCAATACGTTCGGGATTGATGTCAACTACAGTCACTTTATATTGCGGGCACTTGTAAGCGATCATGGCCATAGTAGGCCCGCCGACATAGCCGGCTCCGATACAGAGAATGGTTTTTTTGAAGTTCATTTCACCCACTCAATTCTGATGGTCTCGTAAAAAGCTCCATTATGCCGTTTAGCGGCATTATAATGGAAAGT
>JAGGSD010000373.1 GCA_021159265.1 Syntrophobacterales bacterium
CCTTGAACCTTTGTTGAAGAAAGGATTACTGCATGGATTATATACCTCATGCCCCGGAAGATCTGAGGGAGATAATGCAGATGACGGGTATTGAGTCTCTCGATGAACTGTTTGTCGATATCCCCGAGAGATACCGGCTGAAGAAACTGCTTGATTTGCCGCCTTCTCTGTCGGAACAGGAAATCTCAGGGGTGATGAATGAGATCAGCGCAAAAAATTCCATTCCTTGTATTACACTTACGGGAGCAGGCGCTTATCATCATTATATACCTTCCGTGGTGGGACATATTATTTCCCGTTCTGAGTTCTACACGGCCTATACGCCCTATCAGGCAGAGATCAGCCAGGGCATTCTGCAGGCCATTTATGAATATCAGACTATGATTGCAAAGCTGACGGGTATGCAGGTTGCCAATGCCTCCATGTATGACGGTGCTTCAGCCATGGCGGAAGCTACCGTACTGGCTGCTATGACCCTTAACCGCAGCAAAATCATTATGCTTCAGTCTGTTCACCCGGAGTACCGGCATGTGGTCAATACCTACTGCTGGGCCAATGGATATGAAGTAGTTGAAATTCCCTATGCCGGCTCAGGAAGGATGGATGAAAGCGCCCTGGAAAAGGCCGTAGATGAAAATACAGCCGCAGTCCTTATTCAGAGCCCCAATTTCTTCGGCATTATTGAAGATATTTCAGCCGTTGAACCTATCATACACGCGAAAGGGTCATTGCTTGTTTCAGGATTTACGGATGCAACCTCCCTTGGTATTTTAAAACCCGCCGGTGAATCAGGTGCGGATATCGTTGTCGGAGAAGGACAGAGTTTCGGCAATTCCCTCAATTACGGAGGGCCCTATCTCGGAGTTTTTGCAAGTACTGACAAATTTCTAAGGAAGATTCCCGGCAGACTCGCCGGCGCAACTGTCGATAAAGAGGGCAAAAGGAGTTTCGTGCTCACACTGCAGGCAAGAGAGCAGCATATCAGACGGGAGAGAGCGACTTCAAATATATGTTCGAATGAGGCGTTGTGCGCGCTGGCAGCAGGCGTATATCTCGTTAGCCTTGGGAAAAACCTCAAGAAACTTGCCGAACTCAATGTGCAGAAGGCACAGTATTTCAAAAAGAAACTCTCCGGGCTTAATGGATGGGAAGTCGTATTTTCCGGATCGGTTTACAACGAATTTGTCATCCGTTGTCCCGATCCGAAAGGTGTCAATAAAAGATTACAAGATCATGGTATCGTCGGGGGGTATGAGTTGGAGAAAGATTACCCCGGGCTTAAAAATACTTTGCTTTTATGCGCCACAGAAATGCTGAGTAAAAAAGATATTGACAGAGTGATTTCGATTGCTGCTGAATAATAAAAATTCTTGTTACTATAGTTTTTTAACATGAAGAACACGAGGGTCTCAAGTTATCTTTGTGTTCTTCGTGGTGATTAATAATGAGAATTACTTAAGTTGTCGATATTGTATCGTCATACAGTTTTAGAATTTCGATTTTCGATAGAGAATGGGGATGGGATATATGGAGCTGATTTTTGAAAAAAGTTGTCCGGGACGCAGGGCTTCAACCATTCCGAAGAGCGACGTGCCTGAGGTATCTGTTGAGAAGATCATTGACAAACACCTTCTGCGGGACGATGTTGATCTGCCGGAAGTAGGCGAAATAGATCTGGTTCGTCACTACACGGCTCTGTCCAGACGCAATTTCGGCGTTGACGTGGGTTTTTATCCCCTTGGCTCCTGCACGATGAAATACAACCCCAAGATTAACGAGGATGTAGCCCGGCTTGTCGGTTTCACTTCAATTCATCCTTATGCTCCCGCTGAATTTTCTCAGGGCAACCTGCAGCTCATTTATGAATTGCAGCAATATCTCAGCGAAATTTTCGGAATGGCCGAGTTTACAATGCAGCCGGCAGCAGGGGCACATGGCGAACTGACGGGCATCATGCTGGTTAAAAAATACTTTGATAGAAAAGGAGAGAAACGCAGCAAGATTCTGATACCTGACGCGGCCCACGGAACGAATCCCGCATCGGGCTCACACTGCGGATATAAGGCTGTCACTGTCAACAGCAATAACGAGGGAGGCGTGGATATCGATCATCTGCGCGAATTAATGACGGAAGATGTGGCAGGCCTTATGCTGACGAATCCCAATACTCTGGGCCTCTTTGAACGAAACATAGGAGAGGTTGCGGAGATTATTCATGCTAAAGGGGGATTCCTTTATTGTGATGGAGCCAATGCCAATGCCTTTATGGGTGAGGTAAGACCGGGTGATCTCGGGTTTGATGTAATTCAATTGAATCTGCACAAGACGTTTTCGACGCCACATGGTTGTGGCGGTCCCGGAAGCGGTCCGGTAGGCGTTGTGGAGTGTCTAATTCCATACCTGCCGGTTCCCCGGATCATGAAAGTAGATGATCTGTATGAATGGAATTACGATTGTCCTGACAGTATCGGACGGGTCAAGGCCTTTTACGGTAATTTTAACGTAATGGTAAAGGCCTATGCCTATCTGCGGACACTGGGGCCGGAAGGGCTGAAGAAAACAAGTGATATAGCGGTTCTGAATGCAAATTATATTAAAGAAAGATTGAAGTCCTTTTATGATTTACCCTTTGACCGGATCTGTATGCATGAATGTGTGTTTTCGGGAAGGAGGCAGGTTAAGGAAAACGGTGTGCACACGTCTGATATTGCCAAGAGACTTCTTGACTATGGTTTCCACCCACCCACCATATATTTTCCCATGATTGTCCCGGAAGCCATTATGGTCGAACCCGGAGAGACGGAAAGCAAAGAAACTCTGGACTCTTTCTGTGATGCCATGATTTCCATTGCAAAGGAAGCAAAAGAAAACCCGGATCTTGTCAAATCAGCGCCTGTCACAACACCGGTGAAGCGTCTTGATGAAGTGACGGCGGCGCGAAAACCGGATGTATGCTGGTATCAAAAATGACGGTTTCGTAAAAAG
>JAGGSD010000085.1 GCA_021159265.1 Syntrophobacterales bacterium
AGAAAAGTTTTCCCTGTCGCACTCTGGTAAGTGCCATTGATAATAACCACCTTTTTACCCGGTTTTGTCTTGGGCAAACCTTTTTTGGCCTTTGCCAGTGCTTTGTTATAGCGATCGATCAAGGCATCGGCTTTAGACTGACGTCCGATTAATTTGGCTGTCTGGCGGATGGCTGACTCTAAACCTTTGGAAAAGTCTACATATTCAATTGTCAGGTCCTTGCCTTTAAGCAGGGGGACGACGTTGGCCGGTTTGACTTTGGGTTTGTAAATACAAAAATTTGGATGCTTCTCGATTATGATTCTCTTGATGCCGCGTTTCCTTGCCGTGTCGGGAACGATGTTCGGTATTCTGTCGACTATGCATTTTGGGCAACCCAGTATTTGAGAAGCATTTGTGAGTTCTTTGCACATGGGCCACATGGAGCAGCGTACGGACATGGCCTCGGGAAGAACCCCCAGGTTAAAGGCAACATCGACCAGCCGGTCTCCGACCATGATAACATTGACTTTTTCCGGGGCTATTTTTCGCTTTGCTTCAGCCGTCTGGGAGGATAATAGAACCAGCCCCAGGCCGATGATGGACAGAAGGACCAAAGTCCTTAACGTGGTTTGTTTATTAACGCTTTTCATAATTTATGTCTCCTTTTCCATTCTTTGTTAATGGTAACACTGCCATCCTCAAAACATTACTTTTACCCTGCCGAAGATCATCCGTCCCGGCGTCTCCCACTGATATGATTCCTGCCAGGTCTTGTTGAAAATATCTTCTACCTCTAAGGATGCCTTTATAAATTTAGTAATATCTCTGGAAATTTTGACATCAAAAGTTGCATACTCATCCAGTTTCTGGGTGTTTTCCATATCATCGTAGCGATCACTCACGTAACGTTGTCTTAAGTTAATAGTGAACAGATCCGGATTAGTATAAGTAAAACCAGCATTAAATCTATGGCGCGGCTGATCAATAAGCCTGTTCCCCTCTAATTGCGGCCCGTCTTTATACTCTCTTATTTTTGTATCGAGATAGCCATAGTTGGCATAGAGTTTGAGTGATGCAACAGGCCTGTATTCCGCCTCTAATTCTATACCGCTGGTTTCCACCTTATCGACATTCTCCCATCTGTAATACTTAACCCCTGCTTGTGTCTTATTGTAAATCCTGGCCATCCAGTCATTTATATCATTATAAAATCCGGTCATACGTAACATTACCTGATTCCCGAAACGCTGCTCTATTCCTGCCTCATAGCCAATAGTGTATTCCAGGTCCAGATCGGGGTTTCCTTCGTTAAATTTCCCCGGCGGACACTCCCATGTGCCATACAGGGAATATAGATAGGGAATATTTGATGCCCGTCCCACAGAGCCCCGCAAAGTAGTCGAATCGGTCAGATGGTAGACCAATCCAAATTTCGGGTTGAACTCCTCGCCTGATTTATCAGAGTATTTCTCACTTGGGCCTGTTGAATCATAAAAAGAACCGTCGTATATTTTATACCAGTCCACCCTCGCACTTAACGTAGTAAGAAATCTTCCGGTATCAATTTCATCCTGAACAAAAAAAGCTCCTCGATATTGCTTCCCCTCTGTTCTGGTTTTGCGGGCAGATATTTGCCAGTCGCATTTATTTTCCATTTTACCCAGACGATGATCTGTACCCACGGTCAGAAGATGTGCTTTTTTTATCGGAAAACTGATGCTCATCATTCCTCCTATATCGTCAACAGGGATTTTGCTTATCATCTCAATGGTATCAAAAGCATTCCCTGCACTCGGCTTCCGGTCGTAGGTAAATTCGAAGTCTTCATCCAGGTAATAAAGATTGGCAGAGATATTTAATTTGCCCTGCTTTTCATAAGTGAGGCTTGTCCTGTTTCTTTCAAACTCATTATAATTATATTTTCGTCCATTAGAAATATCGTCATCCCAGTAAGAATACGCAAAGCCAAGTGTGGAGGATGAATCAATTTCATAGGTCAATTTGGCAAAGACGTTGTCTGCATTTCTATCCTGATCTACGATAGCTTCTCTGAACTTCTTCTGGACCCACGCTGGTTTTGTAGCGATAAATGAATCCGACCATGGGTTATATCCGTCCGTTTCGAGATGATTATAGTAAAGCTGATATCCGAGTTTTTCCTTTGCCGTGCCACTTAATGTCACCCCGCTATTCCAGGTATTGAATGTGCCATATGAACCTTCTACTGTGCCTTTCAGTTCTTTCTCCGGCTTTTTGGTAATGATATTGATTACCCCGCCCATGGCGCTTGTGCCATAAAGAGATGAATTGATTCCCCTTACCACCTCTATCCGCCCTACAAATTCCACAGGGATTTCGTTAAGCTTCCCACCTCCACAGGCGATCCGGTTTATGGGTATCCCGTCTCTCAGAAGCAGGGTTCCCCTGGGGTGAGAAAAACCCCTCAAGCGGATGTGTGTGCAAGAGCTGGATATACCGCGTGGCCTTTTTACATCCACGCCCACAATATCTCTGAGCAGATCATCCACATAGCGAGCAGAAGTAGCCTCAATCTCTTCTTTCGTTATTATGGTAACGCTGGCTGGCGCATCCTTTACCGCTTTCTCGGTACGTGTGGCCGTAACGACTGTTTTTTCAAGCTCTACCGCTTCCTTCGCCTGTGCCACAGAGGCAAAGGTAAAAATCAAGATCAATAAACACAATACAAACTTAAACCTCTTCATCACATATCCTCCTTTCTATCATGTAAGAATTGACAGTAACCCTCAGCTCTGGTAGAAAAAAGAACTGAGGGGCGGCCCGGCTGTAACTTCAGCCAGGCCTGCTTCCCGGGGGAAAGGCGGTCTCACTCTTTGCCGGATGAAAGCTGCCTTTCCCTGTACCTATTCAACTATGATGCACTCGTAAAAAGCTCCATTATGCCGTTTAGCGGCATTATAATGGAAAGTAACTTTTACAA
>JAGGSD010000039.1 GCA_021159265.1 Syntrophobacterales bacterium
GAACATTTGAATATTAGAAATTCGGATTTGTTTCGCATTTAGTGCTTCGAATTTCGAATTTCCAGTTTATCTGGGTTAGGCGCTTAGTTGTAAAGTTCTTGCCTGCCTGTGCGTTGCCTGTCTGCGTGCGGACACACACAGGCAAGCACGCAGACAGGCAAAAATGGCAGGAAAATTTAATTTTGGATTCTTTAGCCATTGTATCATTAGTAAATCAGCCACAGACCCACACGGACTTATTATATTCTGGATATTCTTGTGGGAAAAATCTGTGCCGATCTGTGTGTGTCCGTGGCAAAAAAATTGCGGGTTGGGTTTCACTTCTCTCAATCCAACCTACGATCTAAAACTTTTTGGTTCCGGTTTATCCGGATCAGGAAAGGAGAATTTATGAATATCGGAGAATTAGCAGAAAACATAGGCCTGGAAGAAGATGAATATCTGGAACTTGTCGAACTTTTTGTTGAAACCGGCATGACAGACATGGATAAACTTCAATCAGCCATTGATGCGGGAAACGCAGAAGAAGTGGCCAGAGCATCTCATTCTCTGAAAGGCGCTTCGAGTAATCTCGGATTTATGGAGTTTTCCAAGGTGGCGAGAGAAATCAACGACGAGGCACGGGAGGGTCGCCTGGATGGATCGTCAAAATCCGCTGGTGTTCTGAAGGAAAAGCTTAACGCAATCGCAGACATTATAGGGAAATGAAAAATGAACCATAACTTTCCCGTATTGATAGCCGAAGATGATCCTGTCTCAAGGATACTTCTCAAAAAAATTCTTCATAAGGCCGGGTATGAAGTTACATCTGTGGAAAACGGACGAAAAGCATTGGATCTTTTTAATGATAAGTCCTTTCCTGTTATATTGACCGACTGGATGATGCCTGAAATTGACGGCTTGGAATTATGCCGGATTATCAGGAACAAAGCCTTTGAAGGTTACATATACATTATCCTCCTGACAGCAAAGGATTCTAAAGACGATATTGTCAAGGGTCTGGAAGCCGGCGCGGACGACTATCTAACCAAGCCTTTTAATCGCGCTGAACTTCTAGCCCGCCTGAACACAGCCATACGTATACTGAAATTGGAAGAATCACTGAAAAAAGCTAATGAAGAGATCAGAATTATATCCATAACCGATCCCTTAACCGGGTGTTATAACCGCGCATTCATGACCCAATGTCTGTCGCAGGAAATTCAAAGAGCAAGGAGATATAATCATGCTTTTTCTCTTATATTATGCGACATAGACAAGTTCAAAATAATCAATGATACGTATGGTCACCAAACCGGTGATAAAATCCTGGAAGAATTTACTCAGTGTATTATGATGTCGATCAGGAATGATATAGATATGCTGTTCCGATATGGTGGCGACGAATTTTTAATAGCGCTCCCCGAAACGGATATAAAAGGCGCATGCACCCTGGCGGAAAGGCTTCGCGAATCTGTTTCCCAAAAGAGAATTACAGCTCAGGAAAAGCAAATTCGCATCACTTCCAGTTTTGGAGTTACAGACTTCGACCCCACCACAACTGATGAAGAAATTTCCTCCGAAACCTTGATCAGCCGGGCGGATAAATGTCTCTACAAAGCCAAAAAGGAAGGAAGAAACATGACCAGAGCAGACAAGCCGTAAAAGGCGTTTATTAAAGCAAGATAAGCAATTTTTTGTTTATATGTTAGTTTATGGTAGCTACTCAGGTAGACACAAAGCGGCAAAGGCAACATTAAAGACCTGAAGTCCTCGTCAAAAATTCTCATTTTTGCAAATAATTGCCAATTTGGCTCCAGATTTTGTTTCAGGCCTGACGAAGCTGACGCTTTTCTCGTAAATACGCATCCCAAATGCAGTCCGGGGACAAGAATGGAACCTTGAACCCTTTTCTCCAACTGAAATTGGAGAAGAATCAAACTAATTAAGCGCTTAGTTGTAAAATTCGTGCCTGCCTGTGCGTGTCCGCACGCAGACAGGCAAAAATGGCAAAAGAATTTCTTTATGGCTGATAAGTCCTTTCAAAACTTAAATCCGAATATCGAATATCGAAACTCGAAACAATATCGAATGACAAAAATACAAATATCTAAACGGGAAAGAGTTAAACTTTTTACAATAGAGTTAATGCTACTTCTGTGGCGTTGATGTTTTGAACATTTGAATATTGATGCATTCGTAAAAAGTCGGATTTCCCCTCCCCTGGTGGGAGGGGATAAAGGGGAGGGGGACATAACTGCTTGAAATAGCGGTGTTCTCACCCTCACCCCTACCCTCTCCCATCAAGGGAGAGGGAGTTTTTGGACTTTCAAGGAAGTCATTTTGATAAAAGTGGCTTAACACATTGTTATTATATGACATTACGTGAATTGTACCCATTTCAACAGAGGGTCTGATTTCCTTCTCATTACAATGCCGTAAAACGGCATAGCGGGGCTTTCAAGTAACTCGTTTGGGCGAATTTAATATAACTTGTTGATTTCACTGGACACTATCCAGATACACGGCCTGTTCGGGGAACAGGCCCTACAATATGTAGGGGCCGATGCCCCCATCGGCCTTAAACATGCTTTGTAAAAGTTACTTTCCATTATAATGCCGCTAAACGGCATAATGGAGCTTTTTACGAGTGCATCAAGATTGATGCTCTCGTAAAAAGTCAGACTTCCCCTCCCCTCGTGGGAGGGGATAAAGGGGAGGGGGACATAACTACTTGAAATAGCGCTGTATTCACCCTCACCCCTACCCTCTCCCATCAAGGGAGAGGGAGTTTTTGGACTTTTTACGGGCGCATCAACCTTACTTACCATCTTCCGTCTAAGGCAAAACAGATCGGAAGTCAAACCTTTTTGACATAACAACGTTGTTGAACCGGGTATTTATGACTCTGTTGATTTAAGGTCTTTTCGCCCAATCTCTGCGTTATGCTCAAAAAAT
>JAGGSD010000044.1 GCA_021159265.1 Syntrophobacterales bacterium
GAGTTTCGAAATTCGATATTCGGATTTAAGTTTTGCAAGGACTTATCAGCCATAAAGAAATTCTTTTGCCATTTTTGCACGAACTTTACGATTAAGGGACTAACCCGGACAAGCCGGAACCAAGATGAACATCGAACATCGAACGTCCAACATCGAATGTTGAATGGGAAACGGCGGCCAACCGTGAACCTTTGAACCGTGAACGGTTACTAAATTCTTTTGCCATTTTTGCCTGTCTGCGCCTGCCTGTCGCGTTTGCGATGCAGACAGGTGCAACGCACAGGCAGGCAAGAATTTTACAACTAAGTGCCTAATGCGGCAAAGCCGCAAAGTTATCAGGAATCAGGTGTCAGTAAAAGACAGCGATTACCCATTGGGCTTTTGGCACAATGAGACATGTTGTAAAAACACCGCTGATCCCTGATCCGGTTCGACTGAGCTCGCCGAAGTCCTTATCTCTAACCCCTGGCACTAACATCTCCGCGAAAAACGCGGTCGTTGAGGATAAAGACTAGAAAAATAACGATCCAATACAGGATTTTTATAAACAGCGATAATAATGTTAAAGGAGTTTACATGTGACCTGCATATCCATACCTGCCTTTCCCCCTGCGGTGATCTGGATATGTATCCATCTGCTATCGTGGAAAAGTGCGTTAGCCGGCAATTAGACATTATAGCTATTTGTGACCACAACTCTTCCGAAAATGTGCCGTATGTTATGGGAGCAGCCCTTGGGAAACCGATTACCATACTACCGGGAATGGAGATAACGAGCAGAGAAGAAGTTCATATAATAGCGCTCTTTGACAACATGGATGATTTATTAAAGCTTCAGAATATTGTATATGGAGCGCTTCGTGGTATGAACAGAGAAGAAGTATTCGGATGCCAGCCTATCGTAAATGCAGCCGATGAAGTGGAAGGTTTTAACGATAGACTGCTGATCGGAGCCACTGAACTTTCATTACAGGAATCGGTCGAAGCAATTCATAAACTTCATGGTGTGGCCATCGCCGCCCATATAGACCGGGAAAGTTTCGGAATAATCGGACAATTAGGTTTTATCCCGGCCGATGTCCAATTCGATGCCCTCGAAATATCATATCGAACAGGACTAAAAAAAGCTCGAAAAGAATATCCGGAGTTTTACAATTACCCCTTTATCGAATCATCGGATGCCCATTTTATAAATGATATAGGTAAAGGATCCACAAAGATCTTCATGGAAAGCCCGACAATCTCCGAACTGAAGATGGCTTTTGAAGGACACGGGGAAAGACATATCATGGAGTAAATTATGCTGGAACTGTCCATGCATATTCTTGACATTGTTGAAAATTCAACAAGGGCCGGCGCGAAGCTGGTCAAAATCCGTATTGTTGAGAACAAAAAAAAGGATAGATTATTCATATACATTTCCGATGATGGGAAAGGAATGGATGAAGAAACACTCAAAAAAGCTCTTGATCCCTTTTTTACATCGAAATCAGTTCGTAACATTGGATTGGGGCTCCCTATGCTGCTCCAGGCCACGAAGAGTTGTGACGGCCATTTTTCAGTTGAATCAAAAAAAGGAATGGGAACGAGGGTTACGGCCGACTTTAAATACAGCCATATTGATCGCCAGCCTTTGGGAGACATAACCGGTACCATGATTACATTAATTGCGGGAAATCCGGAAGTGGATTTTGTTTACTCTCATCAAAAAGGAAATCTGAAATATACGCTGGATACACGGGAAATACGCAAGGAGATTGAGGATGTTTCCATAAACAACTCTGAAGTCTTACGTTTTATAAGGACAAATATTGAAGAAGGATTAAAAAAATTGGAATGAAGGAGGCGCTACTGGATGAAATCAGGAAATAACGATCTACTAAAAGAATTTACGCCGGAACAAATTAAAAAGTTGGACGAAATAATTGAAACCTACAAAGGTAAATCCGGAGGGTTGATCCCTGTGCTGGAACAAGCCCAGGAAATCCTCGAATATATACCCATTTCCGTCCAGAAACGGGTGGCAGAGGGGTTGAACCTGCCACTGAGCCGGGTTTACGGTGTTGTTACCTTTTACTCATTTTTTACGATGACTCCCCGTGGAAAACATACGATTCGAGTCTGTCTTGGCACGGCCTGCTATGTCAGAGGAGGTAAAACCATAGCCGAAAATATAGAAAAACTGTTGGGTATCAAAGAAGGGGGAACGACTGAAGACAGGCTGTTTTCCTATGAAACTGTCCGATGCCTGGGCGCATGCGGATTAGGACCGGTTGTAGTTATAGATGACGAGATTCATGGAAGGATGAAACCGGCCAAGATCGAAGGACTACTGGCGCAATATGATTAAGTAACGAATCACAGGGGTCAGGGATCAGGGAAAGACTAACATTTTTTAAAATATGGAGAGCGATTATGGCAAAGATAAAGATAGAAGATTTGAAAAAAATCAAAGAAAGAGTTCATGCGGAAACTTCCCTGAGAGAAGGTGATCGGCGTGTGAAGGTTACCGTCCACATGGGAACCTGCGGAATCGCCGCCGGCGCCAGGGAAGTTATGAACACCCTCATGAGCGAGATAGATGAGTCCGGCGCAACCGATGTTATGATTACAACATCGGGATGTATGGGTTTGTGCAGCAGGGAACCCGAGATAACCGTAGAAGTTTTGGGGAAAGAACCCATAGTGTATGAATACATGAATCCGAACAAGATGAGACAGGTCTTTAAAAGACATATATTAGAGGGTGAGGTTCAGACACCTTTTGTCCTGGCCAGGGGCTCAGAGATTACTAAATAAGTAACCATTCACGGGTTCAAAGGTTCAAGGTTCCATTCTTGTTCCCGAACTGCATTTGGGATGCATATTTACGGGAAAAGCGTCAGCTTCGTCAAGCCTGAAACAAAATCTGGAGCCAAA
>JAGGSD010000207.1 GCA_021159265.1 Syntrophobacterales bacterium
CTTTTCACGTAAATACGCATCCCAAATGCAGTCCGGGAACAAGAATGGAACCTTGAACCCGTGAACGGTTACCAATTTTCTATATGGATAACGAATAAGCGGCAATTCATATTCAACTTCCATCGTCCATTGCGATCGTTACAAGACCGGAATATGTGGTCTTTAGGGCGAAGCCCTGGCTAAACCGATAAGCTATTTAATTATTAAGCAATGTCCCGATAAAAACAAATTATAGTCATTCGTATGTGCGTTATCTTCCGCCAAGAATATGACGCTCAGCCAATTTTTTAACCAAACATTTTGTTTTCACGTATAAATGACTCTGTTGATTTATGAGGATTTTCGTTCAAGATCAAGGCATGCGAAAAAAATAACCGCAGGCATATAGTTGATATTCCGAGGATTATTTTTTGAGCATAACGCAGAGATTGGGCGAAAAGACCTTAAATCAACAGAGTCATAAATTATCATTCGCAAGGGGGAATTGACCATTAAAAAGACTGCTAACAATGTCTGGCACAAAATTTGCTTGCGTCCATGGTAATTAGACGATCCATTAACATATCATAACTACTCGGGTTGACAAGTTCAAGGTTCACAGTCTTCGGCGAGCCTGCGACGAGCTCAGTCGAATCGCTCAGTCGAACCGTTCACGGTTAAGGAGCAATGAAAACCCTGCTGAAGGATATTGAAGCATGGCAACCGGTGCCCTGCCCTGTTTGACACGATAGTGGTTCAAGGATTCACAGGTTCGGGTGAAAGGTGTATCGGATAAACTGAAAAGGAATGTTCGCAATGAAAAAGATATTGGTGGTAGATGATCATCCACTCACATTGAAGTTCATGACAAATCTGCTTGAAAAAAACGGACATCAGGTTTTGACGGCGGGAAACAGCCTCTCGGCATTGAACATATTAAAGAATTATGTTCCCGATGTTATGTTTATCGACCTGATAATGCCGAACATAAACGGAGAGAAGTTATGCAGTATTATCGCTAAGATGCCAAAATTGAAAGATACATATATAATCGTTCTTTCTGCAATTGCTTCTGAAGAGATAGAAAGAAAATTAGACTTTGCTGAATTAGGGATCAATGCCTGCATAGCAAAGGGTCCGTTAGATAAAATGGGCGAAAATGTCCTTGCCGCTCTTGATCAGTCTGATTTAAATGCTACATCAGGTTTCACAGGTAAGGTAATAGGCGCTGAATATATCCGGCCCCGGCAAGTTACTAAGGAATTACTTTCGAACAAAAGACATTACGAAGCTATCCTGGAGAGCATGGATGAAGGAATTCTGGAAATTACTGCTGATGCAACCATAATTCGTACCAATAAGGCGGCCGTTTCCATGGCTGACATATCTGAAGAAAACCTCCTGGCTTCAAATTTCATCGAACTATTTAACGAGACCGATCGAGAGAAGGTCAGAAAATTGATGAAATCAAATGGAACATCTTTACATTCAGACGAAAGAAAATCTACTGTGTCGTTAAATAGTAAAAAAGTAGAACTTCGCCTTGTGCCACTCAAAGAAGAAAAAACCAAGACTACTTTAGTCGTCTTGAATGATGTTACTAAACAAAAACTCATAGAGGAACAAATTCGACATACCAAAAAAATGGAGGCTATCGGCACACTGTCGGGCGGCATTGCTCACGAATTTAACAACCTGCTCATGGGAATTCAGGGAAACACCTCATTGATGCTTTTAAATACAAAATCCGATGATACACACTATAACAGATTAAAAAACATTGAGAACCTGATTCAAAGCGGTTCGAAGCTGACCAGCCAGCTTCTTGGATATGCCCGTAAGGGAAGATATCAAATCAGCCCCATTGACTTGAACACACTTGTGAAAGATACGTCCTATATATTTGCCAAGACAAAAAAGGAGATCGTCATTAATCAAGAGCTTTCAACTGATTTGCATCTTATTGAAGCAGACAGGGGACAGATAGAACAGGTTCTCCTGAATCTCTATATTAATGCCGCAGACGCTATGCCGACAGGAGGAAAACTTACAATAACAACTGCCAATGTCACTCACGAGAACATGGGCGACGGGCCCTATACGCCCAGACCGGGCAATTACGTCATGTTGGTTATTACCGATACCGGCATCGGCATGGATAAAAAAACATGCGAACGGGTTTTTGATCCGTTTTTCACTACAAAGGAACCGGGCTCCGGCACAGGCCTGGGACTGGCCTCAACATACGGCATAATTAAAGGACACCGTGGATACATCAACGTCGAATCCGGGAAAGGAAAGGGAACTACTTTCAAAATCTATCTCCCTGCATCAAAGACAGTGGTCAGAGATTATGAGACAGTGGCGAGGGAAGAACAGCTTCTGGCGAAACATGAAACGATTCTCCTCGTAGACGATGAAGAATTAATCCGGGAAGTAAGCCGGGAAATGCTGGAAGCCGTGGGCTATAATGTTTTATCGGCAGGAAGCGGAAAAGAGGCCGTTAATGTCTACAAAAAACATCAGGATACCATTGATCTGGTTGTTTTAGACTTGATTATGCCTGAAATGGGGGGCGGTCAGGTTTACGACCGGCTTAAAGAAATCAATCCCGGAGTAAAGGTTCTTCTTTCCAGCGGATACAGCATTAATGAGGAAGCGATGAGTATTATGAAACGGGGATGTGACGGGTTTATCCAAAAGCCTTTTAGAATTATAAATCTGTCGCAAAAGATACAGAAAATCTTGGACAAAGGGTAGTGTCGTGTCAGGTATCGAGTGTCATCGCGAGCGAAGCAAAGCAATCTCACGTGTCGTAACTACTTGTATTTATCAGATTGCTTCGTCACTACGCTCCTCGTAATGGCTCGGTGGATGACTTCCAAGTAACTCGTTTGGCCGAATTTGATATAACTTGTTGATTTTTCTGGATACTATCC
>JAGGSD010000318.1 GCA_021159265.1 Syntrophobacterales bacterium
TATTCATTGCTCGACGCATTTTTTATATGGATGACATGGGGAATCTAAAAACTTTTAAGTAACTCATTTGACCAAATTTAATATAACTTGTTGAGTCTACGGAACAATACTACGATACACAGCATAGGCCTGTTCGGGGAACAGGCCCTACTATATGCAGGGGTCGATGCCCTCATTGGCCTTTATAATGCCGACCAATCGGTACAGCGGAGTTTCTACCTTGAACCTTGTTCCTTGGTCCTTGTGCCTTGAACCTCGCTTTTACGTCCCCATCTCCCAGGAATTGAGATACCTTTCCTGTTCGGGTGTAAGTGTGTCTATCTTGATTCCCATTGATTCTAATTTCAACCGGGCGATATCTCTGTCAATATCTTCAGGAACACCGTAAACGATATTTTCCAGATTTTTTCCCGCTTTGACGAGATATTCAGCCGAAAGCGCCTGATTTGCGAAACTCATATCCATGACACTGGAGGGGTGCCCTTCGGCCGCGGCAAGATTCACCAACCTGCCCTCCCCCAGGATGTAAATGCACCTGCCATCTTCCAGTTTGTATCCGTCTATAAAATCCCTGATTCTTCCCGCGTATGTTGAAATTTCCTTGAGTGCATCAATGTCCAGCTCCACATTGAAGTGTCCCGAATTGGCTACTATCGCGCCATCCTTCATCTTCAGAAAATGTTCTTTCCGGATAACGTTCATATCTCCTGTAAGGGTACAGAAGAAATCACCTATCTCTGCGGCCTCGGAAACGGGCATAACACGGTAACCGTCCATTACTGCCTCCAGGGCCCGCAGCGGATTAACTTCAGTTATGACAACATTAGCGCCCAGTCCTGAAGCTCTCATGGCAAGGCCCCTCGAACACCAGCCGTAACCGCACACAACGAATATAGAACCAGCTATCAACCTGTTGGTAGCCCTTATAATCCCGTCCATTGTACTCTGGCCGGTGCCATACCTGTTGTCAAACATATGTTTTGTGTTAGCATCATTAACGGCAACCAGGGGAAAGCGAAGAACACCATCTTGTGCCATGGCTCTCAATCTGATCACACCGGTTGTAGTTTCCTCCGTCCCTCCTACAATCTCCTCAATAAGTTCCTGCCGCCCGGAATGGATGGTTGACACCAGATCCGCACCATCATCCATAGTCAAAGTCGGCCTTGTATCGAGGACTGAATTTATGTGACTGTAATAAGTGTCAGTATCTTCACCATTGACGGCGAAGACAGGTATTTCATGATATTTTACGAGATACGCCGCTACATAATCCTGCGTGCTTAAGGGGTTGGAAGCACACAGTGAAACAGTGGCACCGCCTGCTTTAAGGGTTTCCATGAGACTTGCAGTCTCCGTTGTTACATGGAGACACGCACCGAGACGCATCCCTTTCAAGGGTTTTTCATCCTCAAACCTCTTTTTAATCATATTTAAAACGGGCATGCTCTTGTTTGCCCAATCAACACTCTTTTTACCCTCATCGGCAAGATTTATATCCTTGATATCAAAATCCATTTTTTCTCCTTGTTAATAAGTCAAAGGCTAAGGGAAATAATCATTACCTTCTACCTTTCGCCTCTGTTTTTACATCCCTGCTTCTTTTTTCAGTTTCCCGATCATATCCGTTTTTTCCCACGGATAATTATTCATGAATAACGTGGCCGGTATTTTTCTATAAAGATCTCCACTGAGAAGATCAAATTTCCCAATCATTCCCATAGGAGTAAAATCAAAGACTTTTTCCACTATCTTTCCAAGTTTCGAATCAGACATTACTCCCGTGCCAAAGGTATTGATATACACAGATATGGGTCTGGCAATCCCAATGGCGTAAGCCAGCTGGATCGAGCATTTTGTTGCCAGCCCGGCGGCCACAAGATTCTTGGCAGCATATCGAGATCCGAAAGCCGCGGAACAGTCGACCTTTTCCGGCGTCTTATTTACGACCGCCCCGCCGCCTAATTGAGCGCCGGGGTATGCGCCATAAAACTGGCAAACAAGCTTGCGACCCGTGACTCCCGAATCGGCAGCACTGCAGGAATTGACCGCCTGCCACTCTCCCGTGGGATTAAACATAAATTCTGTTTTTTCATCGACCCACTTTCCCAGGCTGCCAAGGGCCTTCTCTTTTGCTATTATTTCAATATCCTCTTTCTGTTGACCTGCGATATGACGATAATCAATGGGATTTGACATGAGAACCTTTGCCACCCTCACGGGTTTGCCGTTCTTATCATAATCAACAGTCACCTGCCCTTTACCATCGGGGGCGAATATGGGATTTCGGGAACTTTCGAAAGTCCTCATCATTCTGTTCACCAGCACATAAGGAAGCGGCAACAGTTCGGGTGTTTCGTCAACTGCAAAACCATACATAATACCCTGGTCTCCTGCTCCCAGCTCCTTGTATTTACCAAGATGGGCACGTGTGCCAATATTGATATCAGGTGACTGGGGGATAATCGTGTTAAAAACCCCCATTGAGTTTCCGTTGAGCCCAACGGTTGCATCGTTGTAACCTATACTTAATACCGTTTGACGAACGGCATTCTCGATATTTACATAGATTCTTGTAGCAACTTCTCCACCGACAATACAAAAGCCCTTACCCAGGAAAACCTCGAGACCACAGTGAGGCATGGTGTGTATATCCATCCCTGCCTTATTTTCCTCATCCAGAATTTCCGCAATAATATTAGCTGCAATTGCATCAGCTACCATATCCGGATGCCCTATCTTGACTCCTTCAGATGTTATCTGCATAACTTTTCCCTTTCAGATTTTTCACTTTTCATAAACTGCCAACCTCGATGCACCCGTAAAAAGTCGCAGAAACACTCTTTTGTCATTCTGAGCGATAGCGAAGAATCTGATATCATTGAGATTCTTCGTCG
>JAGGSD010000132.1 GCA_021159265.1 Syntrophobacterales bacterium
CATTCAGTGCGATTGTGCGGGGATGCGCATCAAGTCGCGCCAGGGCAGGCTTGAACCTGTCAACCTGAATAGTTACGTTTTTATTTTATATAAAGCTCTTCTCCAATTTAGTTGGAGAAGAGCGTTTAAGAATTTGTTTTCTAAAGATTTTATCAGCGCCTTTGGCATTTAACTCGACTCCTTGAATCTTTGACCCCTTATCATCCTGCCCACTCTTTTGAAGATGATCTTCATATAATAACTCAAATGTAAGTCCAGGCAGGATTACTTTTTTACAAATGATTCCCATAAGCTATAGATCATTTCCTCTTCGCCTTCACCTATATATGAATGCTTCTTCAAGAATTCCAAATCCTCCCCGGTCAGTTCTCTAAATTCGACACCTATTAATACTGTTTTTCTCCCTTCGTAAGGCATCTCCCTTCTCCAGACAATCTTTCCCAGCACATTGAGATCTGCCGATACTTTTGGTATATTGATCAGGAGCTTGACATTCTTCCCGACCATATCAGTAGATGAACCTGTCCAATACTTCTCACCCAAACGAATACAAGCTCCACCCAATGAAATATCGTCGGTGAATCCATTGAGAATCAGGAGATTCTGATCGCCCTCGTCCGGGAAAATCTTCAAGGTTACCTTTGTCTGAAGTTGATATCTCGCTGTCGCTCTGATTATTTGTGAGGATCTCCTCCCCCCTGACTCCGAATGCGTGTCACACAGTTCCATTATCAAAAATTCAATATTATGATATTTTCTGCAAACCCGTGCCAGATCCGACTTTGCAATTTTAATCAGGTCAACCCCGGTAAGTGTTTCTATGAGTGAGCGAGATAATTTCTCCTCCTCAAAAGGGTAAATATCGCCGAAGAATTGATTTTCGCCCAGCTTTTCAATTGTTTTATCGTCTCCCAAATTCGATCTTTCTGAAAAATAATTGGGTTTTTCACCCAGAACCCCGGACACAACGAAATAAATATCATTTTCCTCCTCTCCGGGCTCTATTACTGTTGCCCCTGCCGGCAAATGAATAATCTCTGACTCTTCCATAACGACAAAAAGCTCAGGATATGTCATCCTGGCAAAAAAATCATATACGGGTATTTCTTCAGATTTGATTTCACGAAGGGCAAAATAGATGGATCGGCATTCCCGGCTGTAAGACTTAATGAGATTCCATTCCTGAATCCTGGATACCATGGCCTTTAATATCATGCCCGATTCTATAAAAAGAGTAGAGGCCCTTTTATAGTTGCCGGCAGCTTCATCAAAGATATTCTTTTGTGCCAATAGATCGGCATATATTTTCAGGAGCTCGGGATTATCGGGGGAGATTTCAAGTATTTTTTTAAACTCTTCGATTGAATCGATTTTCATTGAACCGGCAATAATGCCGGTAATAATATCATTTTGTTTTTCAATATGCCTGTTCAACATTAACTCCCCGGCTACAGGTTCTTTTCTTTTTTAATAAATTTTATGATAGTATGTATTTTCTCGTTCATGTTCTCACTTTTTTGATGGAAAAGACGTATTATTTCGTAAAATGACTTCATTCGTGTATCAAACTTCAGTAACATTTCAGAAAGCACGGCAAGTTGTTCAGTTATAAATCTGATTTGATCCTGAACCTCTCCGAGAGAGGCATCCGGCAGAAGAGTAGATCCGTCCCCTTTGAATATGTTTATTAACCTTTCGAGATCTTCCCTTTCCTCATCTGAAAGGCCAACATTAAATTCTGCCTGGTCTCCGTCAACCATGCCGTCTCCTGGAATAACGAAATGTTACAATAGCTTTTAATCCACAGATTTCGCAGATTACACGGATTACTCTGAGTATTTGAAGGGCGATACAAAATCTGTAGGGTCTATTCACGCGCAACTTGCTGCAATGGAAAAGATAAAACACAATATGACATGGAAGTTAGAGAAAAAAAGATTATATGTCAAGTAATTAGTGTTCAAGATAATCTAATCTCTGTTGTTTTGGCCGGGTTTGTAAAGCAATCAATAACAAAAATAAGAAAAAATCCGATTTGCCTCAAAGAGAACTGGACGTTTGCCGATTTATGTTATAGATCATAAAAGACAGCATAATATTTGGACATGAAAAACTATATTTTTAAAACTCTGATAACATGGTTGCCAAGAATGGTCTCCGACAATTTCAAATATCGTTATATCGTAATCTTTTGCACAATACTCATAACATTCTTATCTGTTTTACCCGGTTATGCCGATATTTATCTGTATATTGATAAAGAAGGCAACTATTATTTCACCGATACTCCTAAATCGTCAGAATACAGACTTTTCATAAGGGAAAAGCGACCAAAGCCTTTAAGATCACATTCAACGAACAAGTATGATAAATACATTGAAGAAGCATCAAGAAGGCACGGGGTTGCCTTTTCGCTGTTAAAGGCTATAATGAAAGTCGAATCGGATTTTGACCCCCGGGCTGTTTCTAAAAAAGGGGCAAAGGGACTTATGCAGATAATGCCCGGGAATTTTGGGCTCCTCGGGATAAAAAATCCTTTCAATCCCCGGGAAAATATTCTTGGGGGCGCGCGATATTTTACACAACTCTTAAATCAATTCAACGGAAATACCGAGCTTGCACTCGCGGCTTATAACGCCGGACCGGTTAATGTCAGCAACGCAAGAGGCATCCCACGTATAAAAGAGACAGAAAATTTTGTCAAACAAGTCATGAAATATTATCATGGTCTGGAAAGGGATAGGCGGTTTATCGCAAATAATTCGCGATAAAGAGATCATTACACGGAAAAGCCGGTTACAGAAATCCCTAACCCAAACAAGCCGGAAAAGCTCGAAGCTGAAAGCCTGCAGCCGTTCACGGCTTGAAAT
>JAGGSD010000382.1 GCA_021159265.1 Syntrophobacterales bacterium
TGTCCAGTGAAATCAACAAGTTATATCAAATTCGCCCAAACGAGTTACTTGAAAGGGGTCGAAAATGAACATCGAACATCGAACATCCAACATCGAATGTTGAATGGGGAAAATGAAGAAACAGGAATAGAGGCTTACTTGTCTGGTATCGGATGTTTTTTTATTTGATTTTAGAATAATTTGAGGAGCGAAGCGACATCATTATTCGACGTTCGGCGTTCAATGTTCGATGTTGGACGTTAATCTTGATGCACTCGTAAAAAGTCGGTCATTCCCGCGTAGGCGGGAATCTATAGAGGGCTAAGTACTTGAAAAGACTGGATTCCCGCTTTCGCGGGAATGACAAAATTGTGCATATTTCGACTTTTTACGGGTGCATCAAGCTTGTTTTAGTGTCGATTTGTCCGCGGCAAGGAGGCAACAACAATGGCTGAAGGATACATGGGCAGAATATTGCTGGTGGATCTGTCCACGGGAGGGATCAGTGAAGAAATAATCCCGGATGGAATATACGAGAACTACCTGTCCGGGACAGGACTAGCCGCCTATATTCTATATAATATGATACCTGCGGGCGCTAATCCGCTGGGCCCCGAAAATGTCTTGGGTTTTGTCTCAGGGATTTTGACAGGAACCGGTAGTCTTTTTGCCGGCAGGTGGATGGTGGTTGGCAAATCTCCCCTGACCGGAGGCTGGGGAGACGCAAACTGCGGCGGTAATTTTTCTCCCGCCATCAAACGGTGTGGCTATGACGGCATATTTTTTAAAGGTAGCAGCAAAAAACCTGTTTATCTTTATGTGAAAAACGGCAAAGCAGGGCTTTGCGATGCATCCCATCTATGGGGTAAGGATGCGGTGGAATCTGAAGAGATGCTGATCAGGGAAACGGAAGGTAAATCACGTGTTGCCCTTATAGGTCCCGCCGGTGAAAATCTATCATTGATATCCGGGATAGTGAATGACGGGGGAAGGATAGCTGCGAGGTCGGGTCTTGGCGCTGTGATGGGATCCAAAAAACTGAAAGCTGTTGTTCTTGACGGCGCAAAACGTATACCTGTTCATGACAGGGATAAAATAAAAAAGCTGAGCAAAAAGTGTAATAAGTGGGTTCAGTTCCAGCCGCCGTTACCTGCAGGCCCCGTGATGGGTTATGTGGGTACATTGATGAGGGTTCTTCCCACCCAGATGGCCATGAATGGAATGCTTTACAAGTTCCTCCTCAGAAAATGGGGTACCGGGAGTATGAACCAGATGTCCATAGAGATGGGGGATTCTCCCGTTCGGAACTGGCTGGGCAGTAATGTGGATTTTGACCTTGGAAAATCTATATCTGCAAATCCCGATGTTTTTGCGGATTGTGAGTCGGTAAAATATCACTGTTACTCGTGCCCTCTGGGTTGTGGTGGAATATGTACAACAAAAGGCAAATTTACAGAAACCCACAAACCGGAATATGAGAGTGTCATAGCCCTTGGAGGGTTATGCATGAATGACGACGTTGACAGCATTCTCTATCTCAATGAATTACTGAACAGGGCAGGAATGGATACCATATCGGCAGGTGCAACCGTTGCATTTGCTATTGAGTGTTATGAAAGGGGTATCCTGACGAAAGAAGATACGGATGGTCTTGAACTTATATGGGGAAATTCATACGCCATTGTGGAACTCATTCGCAAAATGATAAAACGTGAAGGTATCGGAGATCTCCTGGCAGATGGTTCGAAGGTAGCCGCAGAGAAAATAGGCAGGGGTTCTAATAGATATTCCATTCATGCGGGAGGGCAGGAACTTGCAATGCATGACGGCAGGAATGATCCGGGTTATGCTCTCCACTACTCTGTTGAACCGGCGCCGGGCAGACATACGATTGGGTCTCAAATGTACTACGAGATGTTTCAGCTCTGGAAGGTTGTTAAGGGTCTTCCCAGAGTGTGGCCACTCTATTTTAAAAGAAGAAAATATGTGGCAAACGAAAAGAAAGCTGCCATGGGCGCCGCGTGCAGCAAGTTCATAAATGTGGTAAACGGAGCGGGACTTTGTTTGTTCGGAACTTTTATCGGGGCAAAAAGAATTCCGACATTTGACTGGCTGAATGCGGCAGCGGGCTGGAGCAAGACTCCCGAGGAATATATGAGAATAGGCGAGCGGATCCAGACACTAAAGCAGGTTTTTAACATAAAACAGGGAATAAATCCTGTAGATTATAAACTCAGCAGCAGGGCCGTTGGTAAACCACCCCTGAAAGAGGGCGCCAACGAGGGCAGAACCGTGAATATTGAAAAAATGATGAGTGATTACTGGACACAGTTCGGGTGGAACCGGGAAACCGGGAACCCAACCCCGGAAGCATTGAAAGGGTTGAGTATTGAGGTGTAAAGTACTTTTAAGAGTCGAGGCAGGAAGTGTCATACAAAATAGTTGATACATGCAATGGTTGCGGCGCTTGTGTGAAAATTTGTCCTGTAGATGCAATACGGGGAGAAAAAAAAGAGAGGCACGTTATAGACACATGCTTGTGCATTGATTGTGGCGCATGTGGAAGGATTTGCCCTGTAGCGGCAGTACAGGATCAATCAGGCACATTGTGTATGAGGTTGAAAAAATCAGAATGGGCGAAACCTCAGTTTAATTATAAAGAATGTATGTCATGTACGATTTGTATTGATACCTGTCCTGTGGGTTGTCTTGGTTTGTTTCACGTTTCAGGTTCCCAAAACCCCCACAGCTATCCCTGTTTGAAAGATGCAGGCGCTTGTATAGGTTGTGGTTTTTGTGCTATTGATTGTCCTGTAGATGCAATTTCCATGACAGTACCTAACCCGAACAAGCCGGAAAAGCTCGAAGCTGAAAGCCTGCAGCCGTTCAC
>JAGGSD010000145.1 GCA_021159265.1 Syntrophobacterales bacterium
GATAGTGTCCAGTGAAATCAACAAGTTATATTAAATTCGCCCAAACGAGTTCCTTGGAAGTATGATTTTTCCTCACCTGGCGGGAGGGGATTAAGGGGAGGGGGATGTAACTGTGTGGAACAGCACTACTTTCACCCTCACCCCAGCCCTCTCACTTCAAGGGAGGGGGAGCAATTTGGACTTTTTTGCAAGGCCGTCATTCTTTATTTGTGAATAAAGACCGTTAAGGATGCTGTTCAACGCCATCCGGGGCACACGGGGCATATCCTTATCAGCAATGAAATCGGTCATATTTTCAACCTTTTTGCCGGCTATTTCCCCGGCGATATTTTTACACCACAGCCTGAAGAACCCGAGATCATGAATCAGTCCCCTTTCATAATCATCACTTATTGCAAAAGATGATTCAATAAATCCGGCATAGCGGGGTTGAAGAAGTATTTCCTCAAGAGCTTTAACCAGATCATATTTGCCGGCATTGGATTCGCACCCATCCATGGAAATCAACCCCGAACAACTGATTTTCCTCTCGTTCAGACGCTGGAAAATGTTACGCCCGGCAATTATTCCGTTTTGCTTGTACACTGCTTCCTGAACAGCTCCATACACCGCCTTTGCAATCAGTTCCCCCATCTTTGTGTGGCCGCCGGCATTGTCAAGCCGGTATCCTTTTCCGCCCGCCACAATGATGTTGTCTGTCCCCGTTCCCGTGGCCTGATGAATGAGGGGCGTAACGCTGCTTCTTATATCCATATCCATCAGGGCGGCGGTCTTGGCCTCGGTTGCGCTGATGATAGCCCTTGTCATGGCGCGTGGTGTCAGTTTCATATTTGGCAAAAGAATGATATTGATTGTCCCGGGTTCATAAAATCTGCCTTCATCCGCCGACATCCTGACCGCATTTGATTTAACCCCGGCCGTCACCAGTGCATAAACCTCCATATCCCTGAACCGTTTTCGTTTCACTGCGAGGTTGTCCATGTCGGCGCCGGTGAAGAGAAAACTCGCTGTATCCTCTGATTTGTCTATAACATTGTAGATTTGCGATTTCATCTTTTTGAAACCGAGTTTATGTATCAGCCCCCAGCAGGGAGGCGGGTAGTAGTGGTTCCCAACCGATTTGATGCCCTCACGTTCTCCTTCAAGGGTGGAAACTACAGATAAAGGTTCCTTGAAATCAATGATCAGGGTCTTGTTTACAAAATCATTGATTCTGCTGTATGCAATGCGTGCATCTTTTATGTAATCGAGGTGAAGATCAATATGATGTGAGCTGAATATGTGATCCTTAAAAACTTGAGCATCCTTTCGGGAATATTCATCTTCGTAAATAATGGAAGAAAGTGATGATACAAAATGCCCCGCTCGTGTCGATGCCCTGCAGGTCAGATCACAGGGAAAATAGAAAATTTTATTGTTTTTTACCGCATCGACATCCTTCCAGCCCGGTTGATTGAAAAACCTGCCTGCCGTTTCCCTGTCACCTCCGCAGCCATAGATAATCTGCGGGTTAAATTTCACCCACTCCTCTTTAGTTACCGGCACAATATTCCCGTTTTTATTAAGCTCAGGGGGGATGCCACCGGCAAGTCTGATATATTCATTCTGAAAGGAATCATCGCCGGGGGTCATGACACGGTCGCGCCCCATAAGGCGAATAACCCTTTTTCTTTCTGATTGGGGTATAAGCGCCACCTTTTTAGCGACTACTTCAAGTCCCTGCTTTATTTCATCAATGACAGCCGAAGCCTCTTTTTGCCTGTCGAAAATCTTGCCTAATAAATCGATATTCCGATAGATATCAGAAACAGACTTAGCGCGGAGGTTGATTAATTGACACTTTCCATTTTCAAATTTTCCGGTTACGTTTTTTTGAAGACTGGACAGGAAAATCACATCGGGCTGTATCGCTTCAATTGATTTAACGGATGGTGCAAAAAAACCGCCGACAACTTTTTTGCGGGTGGTTTCAGGGGGGCAGGTATCGTGATAAGTAACGGCCTTAACCGCATCTCCTGCTCCTATCCTGAAGATAATTTCAGTTATGCCGGGCACCAGGGAGACAACCCTTGATGGCCTTTTCGTGATTACGATATTTTTTCCCCGGCCATCAATGAACTTCACCGGGCAGGAAAATGCCAGGGTGGCGCTCAATAGAAGTATAACAACAGCGAATAATAGTTTATTCAGTGATCTTGTTCCCCGTTTCATCTTTCTATACCCTTTCTTGCCTTAACCCCCTTATGGTAATAGTGTTTTATCTCTTTCATCTCCGTAACCAGATCGGCTTTTTCTATAATCCGGGGATCTGCGTACCTGCCTGTAATTATCAATTCGATTCCTTCCGGCTTCGCCTCGATAAAATCCAGCAGTTCATCCACGGAAAAGAGATTGTAGCTCGTGGCGATATTAGCTTCGTCGAGTATAATCACCTGATAATCCCCGGAACACATGATTTCTTTAACTTCCTTCAGGCCTTTCTGCGCGGCCTGAATATCTTTCTCGTCAGGATCTCTTTTAATAAAACCCTTCCGGCCATATTGTTTCACCGTAATGGAATCCTGCAATCTTGCCAGGGCGTTGGTCTCGCTATATTGCATTCCTTTGGCGAACTGAGCGATGTATACCTTTAAGCCTGCTCCGGCTGCGCGCATGGCAAGCCCGAAAGCGGCCGTAGTTTTTCCCTTACCATTACCTGTGTAAACGTGGATGTACCCTTTCATATTGTCCTCTCAATCTTGACACATTTGTAAAAAGTCGGATTTCCCCTCCCCTAGTGGGAGGGGATAAAGGGGAGGGGGACATAACTGCTTGAAATAGCGGTGTTCTCACCCTCACCCCTACCCTCTCCCATCAAGGGAGAGG
>JAGGSD010000117.1 GCA_021159265.1 Syntrophobacterales bacterium
AAGAAGCAGGTGTGAAAGCCGTTGCCGTAACCTGGGGCTGGCATACTAAAGAGAGACTCAAAGAAGAGTTCCCCGATTACCTGATTGATTCCCCTCACGAACTTTTAAATATTTTAGAATATTATTGGCAACCAACAAGATAAGTCAAACGGAGACTTGACCCCTTCTATTCCCCCCTTCTCAAACAAATTGCATATTTCCTGAATTTCTTTCTGAGGCCCGCAAGGCCGATCATGCCGAAGCCGGGAATTAAGACTAAAAAAAGCAGATTTATTTTCAGGTTTTCCTTGGTCCTTTATCTTTGTACCTTGGTTTATTACTTGACACCAACATCTGTGCGAAAAACGCATGTCTGCCGTGCAGGCGACACAGGCAGGCAGTTGTTGAGAATAAAGACTCTATGTGCCTTTAAACCTGAGTAGTTACAGAAAATTGCCAATATTTTTTATGTTGAACTTGACAGCATGGAATTGATGTTTATTTTAATTTTGGTTGTGCGGAATTGTAATAAATATGAAATTAAAAAACAATTTGAAAGGAGGTTATAGAGTGAAAATTAGACCATTGCATGACAGAATTCTTGTGAAACGTGTTGAGGTAGAAACAAAGACAAAGGGAGGAATCATTATCCCTGACAGCGCAAAGGAAAAGCCCTTTGAAGGTGAGGTCGTTGCCGTGGGTAAGGGAAAGAAAACAGAAGACGGTAAAGTGATTGCCCTTGATGTGAAGAGCGGCGACAGGATTCTCTTCAGCAAGTACGCGGGTTCTGATATCAAAATTGATGATATTGAATACCTGATTATGAGAGAAGAGGATGTTTTGGGAGTCATAGACAAATAACAATTTGATTATCAGAAGGAGGAATTTTTAATGTCAGCAAAAGAATTACGATATGATGAGGAGGCAAGAAAATCTATCCTTATAGGTGTGAATACGCTTGCCGATGCGGTCAAGGTTACTCTTGGGCCGAAAGGAAGGAACGTTATACTGGACAAATCTTTTGGTTCCCCAACGGTGACAAAGGATGGTGTCACCGTGGCCAAAGAGGTTGAGCTGGAAGACAAATTTGAAAATATGGGCGCCCAGATGGTAAAGGAAGTTGCCAGCAGGACGAGCGATGTGGCAGGTGACGGAACCACAACTGCAACCATTCTTGCCCAGGCCATCTACAGAGAGGGCGTCAAGGCGGTTGCCGCAGGGAGTAACCCCATGGATGTAAAAAGGGGCATTGATAGCGGCGTCGAAGTAGTAGTTGATGCATTGAAAGAAATGAGCAAACCCACGAAAGATCAGAAAGAGATTGCTCAGGTCGGAACGATTTCTGCAAACAATGATGGTACCATCGGCAATATCATCGCCGAAGCCATGGGCAAGGTTGGCAAAGAAGGTGTAATCACTGTTGAAGAAGCAAAAGGATTGGCAACAGAGCTGGAAGTAGTGGAAGGCATGCAGTTTGACAGAGGGTATCTTTCACCCTACTTTGTGACCAATGCCGATAAAATGGAAGTAAACCTCGAAGACGCTTATATTCTCCTTTTTGACAAGAAGATTACCGTTATGAAAGATCTCCTCGGCATTCTTGAGCAGATTGCCAAGATGGGCAAACCCCTCCTGATTATTTGTGAGGATGTTGAAGGAGAAGCGCTTGCAACATTGGTTGTAAATAAAATCCGCGGCACATTGCAGGTGGCAGCTGTTAAAGCTCCCGGATTCGGCGAGAGAAGAAAGGCAATGCTTGAAGATATCGCTGTTCTTACCGGTGGGAAGCTGATTTCAGAAGAAATTGGTTCCAAACTTGAGAATGCAAAGGTTGAGGATCTGGGCCGTGCCAAGAGAATCATAATTGATAAGGACAATACCACGATTGTCGATGGCGCTGGCGACAGAAAGGCTCTCGAAGGACGAGTCAAACAGATGAGAATTCAAATGGAAGAAACTACTTCCGACTATGATAAAGAGAAAATTCAGGAAAGACTGGCAAAGCTTGTAGGTGGTGTTGCTCTCATTAAGGTCGGCGCCGCTACGGAGGCCGAAATGAAGGAAAAGAAAGCGAGAGTTGAAGATGCCCTGAATGCTACCCGCGCAGCCGTTGAAGAAGGTATAGTTGCCGGGGGCGGAGTGGCTTTCATAAGAACCATTCCTTCTCTCAATAAACTCAAATTGAAGGGTGACCAGCTTGTCGGTCTGAATATCGTCAAAAAAGCGATAGAGGAGCCGGTGAGAATGATTGCAGACAATGCAGGATTCGAGGGTTCTATAGTTGTGGAAAAGGTTAAAAACCAGAAGGGTGATTATGGTTTCAACGCTTTGACGGACAAGTATGAAAATATGATAGAAGCAGGGGTTATTGACCCTACAAAGGTGACAAGGTTCGCTTTGCAAAATGCAGCCAGTGTTGCTTCATTGATGCTGACAACTCAGTGTATGATTGCTGAAAAACCTAAGGAAGAAACACCGATGCCGGCAATGCCTCCAGGAGGAATGGGAGGAATGGGAGGAATGATGTAAGTTATTTGATCGCTTGAAATGCGGTAATCAAAAGCTCCCTGCCTTGCGGCAGGGGGCTTTTTTTTAACCCGGTGCTCCGTCATTATTACTGATAGCAGGTTAAAATCATATTGTGGTATAGGCGGCTTCTAAAATTCTTGCGCAAAGGCGCGAAGCACGCAAAGAACAAGAGAGAAAACCTCGGCGACTTTGTGTGAAATTATGTTCTTTCCAAGTTGCGTTATATCCCCGCATTTGCGTCGACTTTGACGTTTCCACGTTTTGTAACCGTTCAAGGGTTCAAGGTTCCATTCTTATCCCCGGACTGCATTTGGGATGCGTATTTACGAGAAAAGCGTCAGCTTCGTCAG
>JAGGSD010000045.1 GCA_021159265.1 Syntrophobacterales bacterium
TCAAGAGGAGGTATTGTAGTGTTAGATGAAAAAATTGCCAAAGAGCTAAAAAAAATAGTCGGAGATAAAAACTATCTGGATACTCCCGAAGATTTGATGAATTATTCATACGATGCCTTTACAACGGAGGCCAGGCCAGAAGCGGTGCTACTGCCACTGACTACTGAACAGGTCTCCGACATCATGAAGGTAGCCTATCGTGAAAAAATCCCGGTAACACCCCGAGGGGCAGGGACAAACATCAGCGGTGGTTCAGTTCCCATGAGGAAAGGAGTAGTCCTCGCATTTACCCGCATGGATCGCATTCTTGAAATCAAAAAGGAAGACCGTCTGGCGGTGGTTCAACCAGGAGTCATCAATGCGGAATTGCAGGCAGAAGTAGAAAAGAAAAATCTCTTCTACCCCCCTGATCCAGCTTCTATGAGTGTGTGCACCATGGGTGGAAATGTAGCCGAGAATGCTGGGGGGCCCCGGGGAGTCAAGTATGGAGTTACACGAGATTATATTCTGGGTCTCACCGTAGTGTTGCCAAATGGGCAAATTATTCGAGTAGGCGGACGTACAACAAAAAACGTCACAGGGATAGACCTTGTTGGGTTTTTTGCCGGCTCAGAAGGAACCCTGGGAATCATCACCGAGATTACATGCAAATTACTGCCAAAGCCGGAGGCCAACCAGACCATGCAGGCCATTTTTCACGACTTGGACCTGGCAGGCAAAACCGTGGCAAAGATCATGGAAAAGGGGATGTTGCCCGTAGCATTGGAGCTTATGGATTCAGTGGTAATCAATCTTGTCGAAGACTCGGCCCACATCGGTCTGCCCAGAGAAGCAGAGGGTGTCCTGTTGATAATGATGGACGGCCCTCGGGAAAGCGTGAGGCTGCAGGTGGAAAATATCGCTCAATTATGCCGGGACCAGGGAGCTGCAGAAGTTCGGATAGCAAAAACCCCGGAAGAAGAAAACGCTCTTTGGTTCGCACGTAGAAGCGCTTTTGGGGTTATGGCTCGTTCGAGACCCAATTGCATCGTCGAAGATGTTACTGTACCGGTGAGCAAGGTTCCAACAATGATACGGGAGATCGTAGCTATTGCCCGCAAATACGAACTCGTTATTGGCGTATTAGCCCATGCGGGAGATGGAAATATGCACCCTCTTATCCTTACGGATGAGCGGGAAAAAGATGAATGGGAGCGGACTCAGAACGCTATTCGAGACATAGTCTTGAAGGCGGCAGAACTCGGCGGAACCCTTTCAGGAGAGCATGGAATAGGTATGGCCAAGGCCCAATTTTTAGATCTGGTGATGGACAAAGAAACCCGCCGGTTTATGGGGGAAATCAAAAAGGCAGTAGACCCTAAAGGAATATTGAACCCGGGTAAGTTTGTCTAATCGGCTGTTAGAATGACTTTCTGCCAAGTTATTTGCAATACAATATCGGGAAGGTTGAAGTGATTATGAGAAGCAAGGTGTTACTTAGCGAACTTACCAAAGAGAATTTATATCACTGCAACAAGTGTGGCTTATGCCTGCAAGCCTGTCCAGTATACAAGGAACTTCACGTTGAATCAGCAAGCCCACGGGGAAAGGTTCAATTGTGCAAACATGTCCTTGAAGGCGACATGAATCTTTCAAAAAAGGTGAATGATATTTTGTTTTCGCAGTGTCTGCTTTGCGGGTCTTGCGTGGCAGCCTGCCCGAGTGGCGTACGTCAGGATGAGTTGTTCTCCGGCCTACGCTGGCGGGCAACTCAGCGCTACGGGATTGACTGGTCGAAGAAAGTTTTATTTCAAACACTCTCACACAAATGGATAATGTGCGGCTCTACGTGGTTTGTAAAATGGGCCAGGAAGCTATTCAGCGGCCCGTGGATCGAGAGTAAAATAAAACTTGGCAATCTTCCTGTGGACGGAATCCCACCCTTTAATCCCAAGCCGTTTAATCGTGAGTTCCCGGAGATTGTCAAACCAGAAGGACCACCAAGGGCTCATATCTTATATTTTCACGGTTGCGCCACCAATTATGTTTTCGGCGATACTGGCCGGGCGGTTGTTTCCGTTCTCAACAAGATGGGAGTGGAGGTTGAAATACCGAGGGATCAAGGTTGCTGTGGCCTTCCAATATTCCTGTCAGGTGACCGTGAAACATCTCTGAAAAGCATCCGGGAAACCGTGAGATTGTTTGCACGGAAAGACATAGACGCCGTTATAGTTGATTGTGCCACTTGCGGATCGGCGCTGAGAAAAGAATATTCTCAAATACTGAGGGAACTTCGCGACCTTGGAGAAGATATAGAAGAAAAACTGATAAAAGATGCAGAACTCCTGGCATCGAAAACCAGGGATGTGTCAGAGTTTATCGATGAGCATATAGAGTGGCTGCCAGAATTTCCAACCGCGGAGGGTCCGGTAGTTCGAGTAACCTATCATGACCCCTGCCACTTGTTGAAGGGACAAAATGTAGGGCTCCAACCAAGACACATCCTCAATTCTCTGCCAAATGTTGATTTTGTGGAGATGGATGGGGCGGATACATGTTGCGGGGGTGGGGGTGAATTTCAAATAGACTATCCTGAAACTTCGGCCGCCATAACAAATCGCAAGATAGAAAACATTTACCAAAGCGGCGCTGAAGTCGTGGCCACCGGTTGTCCCGGATGTAATATTACTATCAGGTCACATCTGGATAGAAGCAAGGAAGTTAAGGTGCTTCATACTGTACAGCTTATACAAATGGCTTTCAAAGAGTGAGAGCAATTTTGGCAGTTTCATAAAAAGTCAAAAAACACTCTTTTGCCATTCTGAGCGATAGCGAAGAATCTGATATCATTGAGAT
>JAGGSD010000029.1 GCA_021159265.1 Syntrophobacterales bacterium
CTTCGGCGTGAGCTCAGTCGAACCGTCGAACGCTCAGTCGAACCGTTATTTTTTCGCATGCCCTGTCTGCGTGCCTGCCTGTGCGTGTCCGCACCTGTCTGCCGTGCAGGCGGCGCAGACAGGCAACGCACAGGCAGGCTTGATCTTGAACGAAAATCCTCATAAATCAACAGAGTCATTTATTCACTTCTAGATTCAATCTTTCGATACTGAAACTTTTTCCAGTTTCATCGTCAATGTTTACTATAACACCCTGAAGCCATACATCGTGCTTTGCCACATCATATCTCGCAGGCATCAGAGTTAAAAACTTTTTAATGATTACATCTTTTTTCATTCCTATAACGGAGTCAAAAGCGCCTGTCATTCCCACATCGGTAATATATGCAGTGCCTTGTGGTAAAATTCTCTCATCTGCTGTTTGCACGTGTGTATGAGTCCCCAAAACAGCACTAACCTTCCCATCCAAAAACCAGCCAAGTGCCTGCTTTTCCGACGTGGCTTCAGCATGCATATCTACAATAATTACGTTAGTTTCATCCTTTAATTTACGTATCTCCCTCTCCGCCACCCTAAATGGACAATCAAGGGGATTCATAAAAACCCTTCCCATTAAATTCAAAACCCCAATGGGCTTCCCCGAAATACTTCTCGCAACGATACTTCCCCACCCGGGGGATCCCTCCGGATAATTAGCAGGCCTTAGAAGAGTTTCATAATCCTCAATAAAATCCGCTGTTTCTTTCCTGTTCCATATATGATTACCCGAAGTTAACACACTTATTTTATTTCTATAGAGCTCATCCACTATTCCTCTCGTTACTCCAAAACCGCCAGCCGCATTCTCACAGTTGGCAATAACCATATCTATTTTATGCTCACTTACTATAGCGGGAATAAGATTATTTACAACTCTTCTGCCCGGGCTACCTATTATGTCTCCGATAAAAAGGACTTTCACTTATTTCAGTATTCCTATTTTGTGTCTAAACAACAATGATGACTTCGTAAAAAGTCCAAAAACTCCCTCTCCCTTGATGGGAGAGGGTAAGGGTGAGGGTGAGAACACCGCTATTTCAAGTAGTTATGTCACCCTCCCCTTTATCCCCTCCCACTAGGGGAGGGGAAATCCGCCTTTTTACGAGACTGTCAACAATTGTTAATTTTCGTTTATGTGCTATTTTGCAAAGTCGGATACTCTCATTTCCCTTATGACGGTAACCTTTATATGACCAGGATACGTTAATTCAGACTCAATTTTTTTTACAATATCCCTGCAAAGCATCACAGCATCCGCATCTGATATCTTTTCATTTTTCACAAGTATGCGTATTTCTCTGCCAGCTTGAATGGCATAACATTTATCAACACCACTGAATGAATTGGCTATATTTTCCAGCTCGTTCAAACGTTTTACATATGTTTCCAGCATTTCTCTCCGGGCGCCCGGCCTTGCCGCAGAAAGCGTATCCGCCGCCTGTACAAGAACACCAAGTAATGTGTTATTATGACTATCATCATGGTGTGTGGCTATTGCCTGGACTATATTCTCCGGCTCTCCAAATTTCTTGGCATAATCGGCCCCAATGGCGGCATGGGAACCCTCAACTTCATGATCGACGGCTTTTCCTATGTCATGAAGTAGTCCCGCCCTCTTCGCTTCTTTTACATTCAACCCTAATTCGGCAGCCATCATGCCCATCAGATGAGCAACTTCTATCGAATGTTCCAGAACATTTTGTGAAAAGCTTGTCCTGAATTTAAGCTTTCCAAGAAGATACAGTAACTCGGGATGAATGTCATGCACACCAACGTCGAATGATACCCTTTCTCCTGTTTCACGAATTACTGTTTCTACTTCCATCTTAACCCTTTTGACAACATCCTCAATCCTTCCCGGATGGATTCTGCCATCACTTATCAATTTTTCCAGCGATAATTTTGCTATTTCACGTCGCACAGGATCAAAGCTTGAAAGAACCACTGCTTCAGGAGTATCATCTATAATCAAATCCGTTCCAGTGGCAGCCTCTATAGCTCTGACATTCCTGCCCTCCCTGCCAATAATTCTGCCTTTCATTTCATCTGACGGCAGATTTACAACAGAAACAGTGTTCTCAACAACAAAATCACCCGCATAGCGCTGCATTGCATATGCGATAATCTCGCGAGATTTTTTCTCAGATGCCCTTTTTGCCTCTTCTTCTATATTTCTTATCATTATAGCCGCTTCGTGCTTTGCTTCATCTCTCATCAAGCGAACAAGATATTTTTTCGCCTCCTCAGATGAAATCCCTGCGATTCGTTCCAGCCTCACTTTTTGTTCTTTAATAATTTCTCTTAACTCAACATGCTTTTCATCTAACTGGGATTCCTTGTTGATGAGAGATTTCTCTCTTTTTTCTATGTTAGTTTCTTTTTGAACGAGCAAGTCCATTCTTTTATCCAGATTCTCTTCTTTTAAACGAAGTCTTTTTTCTGAATTGTCAAATTCTGCTCTTTTCTCTTTCATCTCCTTTTCTAATTCAGCTTTTGTTTTTAGAAGGTTATCTTTGGATTGTAAAATGGCTTCTTTTTTTATAGTATCAGCTTCCTTTTTTGCCTCATCTACAATTCTTGCTGACAAGTTTTCCGACGATTCTAAAATCTTGCGAGAGATTCTTTTCCTCAGAAAATACCCCAGCACCATCCCTATCGCAATAGCCCCCAGCGCTATGATTATAACTAATGTATGATTTATCAAAATCTTATCACCTCCTCATAGCTGTCATACTAAGACAACATCATTTCCCTAACCCAGATAAACTGGAAATTCGAAATT